>CALWMT010000143.1 GCA_944382045.1 uncultured Enterocloster sp.
GAAAGAATCGGTCCCAGGCCTCCGTTGCTGCCCAAATGGAAGGATTAAAAAGCCTTTTCACCAAGGACAATCACGCCCCATGGTATCAGAGCCAGAAGCTACGGCTGTCAGTCGGCTTGGACAGCCAGGAAAGCACCCCCTCAGCCTCCCAGCCGCTTAAACACGAGTGGCGGGACGTGGCCGAGCACATCCAGGTGGATTTGGAGCATTTTGCGGAGAGCAGAAGGATGCAGGGCTTAATGCCGGGCGGCTTTATCCAAAATCTGCGGGAGGTGAACCGTGAGCGCTATGACTACACGGCATTTTTAAAAAAGTTCGCGGTGATGGGCGAGGCCATGCGGGTGAACGACGATGAATTTGACTATATTTATTACACCTACGGCTTAAAGCTTTATAAGAAGCTGCCCCTCATCGAGCCCCTGGAATACAAGGAGATAAAGGCGGTGAAGGAATTTGTCGTCGCCATCGACACCTCTGGCTCCACCAGCGGAGAACTGGTCCAGCGGTTCGTGCAGAAGACCTACAACATCCTAAAGCAGGAGGAATCCTTTTTTACAAAAATAAATTTGCATATCATACAATGTGACGCGGCCATCCAGGAGGACAAGAAAATCACCTCCCAGGAGGAATTTGACAATTATTTAAAAACCATGCAAATCCGGGGGCTTGGGGGAACGGATTTCAGGCCTGTGTTCTCCTACGTGGACCGGCTGATAAAGGAAAAGGAATTCACGAACTTAAAGGGAATGATATATTTCACGGACGGCTGGGGAACCTTCCCGGCGCGCCAGCCGGACTACCAGGCCGCCGTGGTCTATGTGGGTGAGGATTACAACAATCCCCAGGTGCCGGTCTGGGCCATCCGGCTCGTCCTGCGGCCGGAGGAGATATAGATTGGATTACAAGGAGGAGAATGGGATGAGCAGAGCAGAGGATTTTATCATTAAAAAGGGAATAATGACGCGGTACACGGGCTCGGACACAGTGGTGGAGATACCGCAGGGAGTGAAAAGAATCTATATTGATGGAGGGAAGGAGGTATTTTCTGCGCCTGAAACCATAGAAAAGGTGATTCTTCCGGATGGACTGGAGATAATCGGGTCCGGGACGTTTCGCGGGTGCACCCGCCTGAGAACCATAGAGATTCCGAATACCGTGAGAAGTATCGGAGCCGCGTTTTCCCACAGCGGCCTTACGGAGATTACTATCCCGGGAAGTGTTAGGGAGATTGGAGAGGATGCATTTAAGGACTGCCGGGCGCTTGAAAAGGTAACGCTACCGGAGGGATTAGCAGAAATCGGCAAGGAAGCCTTCTGCGGCTGCTTTAAGCTGTCGTCCATCCGTGTGCCGGAAGGCGTAAAAATCGGGGATGACGCCTTCCGCCACTGTCCGGCGCTCCGGCGTCCGGAGATGGGCTTGGGAAGCCTGGACAGGGAGGAAGCGGAGCGGATAGGGCTTGCGGAGGACACGGACGGCTGCGTGGTGAAGGATGGGGTCCTGGTAAAATACATAGGGGACCCGGTGAACATTAAAATCAGGGACGGCGTGCGGGAGATACCCTGTTTTCGTATTGTGCCATTGAATCTGTATGGTGAGCACAGCGGGATTGCTACGAAAAGCTGCCGCCTCCCGGAAAGCCTGGAGGCAATATACACACAGGATTTTTTTCCCTATTGGGACGCGCCCTGCCCTGTCTCTATAAATCTGCCGGAAGGGTTTCTGCGGCAGACCCGTGAACTGCCCAGTGACACCTGCATGTACCTGAACGGCCCCTGGAAAAAGCTTGCGCAGACGGAGGATTATGCGGCGCTGTATCTCTTTCAGAAGGACGAAAGCATTCAGCGGATAAGCAAAAAAAGGATAGAAAAGGAGCCGGAAAAGGCGGCGGCGTATTTTGCGGCGCGTATGAAGGAGAAGGTAACGCCCTCCCAGGCGGAACGGGCGGCGGCTTTTGTGATGGAGCATGAGGCGGCGGTATCAAAAGAGGTGAAGCAGGCGCTCTATGACGCGGCGGTGCGGCAGAGGGCAAAGAAGGCGGCGGCGCTTTTGGCCCCCGCCGTGACGCCGAAGGACGGGAAGCCGGAAGCAGGGAGAGCCGGGAAGACTGCCGGAGACGGGGCGGACACGGACGGCGTGAGCCAGCGGAATGCGGTGTTTAAGAAATACAAGGGCATGGACAAGCTTCTCTCCGGGGTTAAGCTGGCGGGCGGCGGGGACGCCCCGGCGGACCTTATAAAGCAGGCCATTGTCCCCTATCTGGAGCAGTTCCCCGGACTCCCCAAGGACTGCGAGGACTACAAGACCGCGCTTTTTAGGCCCAGGTTTGTGAAGGAGGCGGACGAGGCCGCCGCAAAGCTGGACAAGAAGACCTTTCAGGAGGCCCTGGAAAAACTGTACGGAAACAAGCGCAAGGGATATGTGTGGATGACGGGAAAACCGGTGAGAAACGCAGGGGAGGCGGCCTGGCTGCTCCCCTACGCCCGCTACGGGAGCAGGGCCCAGATAGCGGCCCTGGTTTCCGATATGAAAAAATGGGGCAGCTATGCCATGTGCGGCATCAGAGGCAGAAGGGACATTATCATAGGCCGGAGCGCCCTGCTTTTGAGCGATACGCAGGAGGCTGTCATTCAGCTGGACGCGGACGGACGGCTTTCCATGTATGCCAGCATGCGGGGAGTCCGGGCGGAGGCGCTTAGGGACGGCAGCGCTATGGACTTTGGCCTGGATAAGACGGGGAAAAAGCAGTACGATTTGGGCGGAAGGACGATTACGGTCTTTCTGGACAGCAGCCTGACCCTGTCGCTCTTTGACGAGGATGCGAAAAAAGCCGTAAAGTCGATTCCCAAGAAGGGGACGGACGCGGCCCTGGCCGCTGCGGCGGCAGAGGATTTTGCCGGGATGAAGCAGAATATCAAGAAGGCGGTGAAAAAACGTAAGGACCAGCTGTTCGCGGATTTCCTCTCCGGGGCGAAGAAGAAAGCCGATGCCTGGAAGGCGGACTATCTGGAAAATCCTATTTTAAATCACATAGCCCGGCTTTTGGTGTGGTGCCAGGGAGAGAACACCTTCACGCTCTCCGAGGAGGGAGCTGTGGACGCGGCGGGAGTTCCCTGCGCGATTTCGGCGGCGCCCATTGCCCTGGCCCATCCCATGGAGATGGGGAAGGAGAAGACGCGGGCTTGGCAGAGGTATTTTACAGCCAGGGGGCTCAGACAGCCCTTCCTCCAGGTCTGGGAGCCGGCGATAGACATGGCAGGCATCCGAAAGGACCGGTATGCCGCGTATCCCATGCCGCTCTGCCATTTTCTGAATCAGGGGAAGCACGGGATTACCGGCTCCTTCGATTACCGGCAGGGCGTGCCGGACTTTCATTTCGCAGACTGTGAGACGCAGATACGGTGTGAGATAAACGGCGGGGCTGCGGCGGATATTACGCTTTTCATCGTTTCCATCACCTTTAAGGAATTCACACGGAGGGCGAACCACATCGCGGCATATTTCGACCAGGTTGCGGCGCGGGAAAGCATTGCAAGGGATGATGCGGCCGCACTTGCGGGCCTGCTGGAACACTGTACGATGGCGCAGATTGTAAAATTTATAAATACGGCCATGGAGCGGGAGCGCAAAAACTGCCTGGCCCTGCTTCTGGATTACAAGAATAAGGAATTTGGGGACTATGACCCCATGGATTCCTTTGCGCTGGAGTGAGGACGCGGGTGCGCCGCCGGACCGCGAAAAATCAAGTAGAAAGGACAGGAGAAGCAGCAAGAGATGAACATAAAGGACGCCAAGGAACAGATTAAAAATGCCATCACGGCTTATTTCACGAAGGATGCCTCCGGGGAGTACATTCTCCCGGTGGAAAAGCAGAGGCCCGTGTTCCTCATGGGGCCTCCGGGCATCGGAAAGACGGCCATCATGGAGCAGATTGCCTCGGAGATGGGGGTGGGGCTTCTCTCGTACTCCATGACCCATCACACCCGGCAGAGCGCGCTGGGGCTTCCCTTTATCGCCCGAAAGACGTATAATGGGAAGGAGTACGAGGTTTCCGAGTACACCATGAGCGAGATTATCGCGGCAGTCTACGACCTGATGGAGGAGAGCGGCATCCGGGAGGGCATTTTGTTTCTGGACGAAATCAACTGCGTGTCCGAGACATTGGCCCCCATTATGCTCCAGTTCCTCCAGTACAAGGTATTCGGCCGCCACCGGGTGCCGGAGGGCTGGATTGTGGTCACGGCGGGCAATCCCCCGGAGTACAACAACTCCGTCCGGGAGTTCGACATCGTGACCTGGGACCGGCTGAAGCGCATCGACGTGGAGCCGGACTTCGGGGGGTGGAAGGAATACGCCTATGAGTGGGGCGTGCACCCGGCCATCCTGTCCTACCTGGAAATCGAGAAGCAGAGCTTCTACCGGGTGGAATCCACGGTGGACGGCAAGACCTTCATCACCGCCAGGGGCTGGGAGGACTTGAGCCAGATGCTCAGGCTCTACGAGCTCCACGGCATTCCGGTGGACGGAAGGCTCATTTCCCAGTATGTGCAGAATCCAAATATCAGCCGGCATTTTGCGGCCTACTACGATTTATTTGTCAAGTACCGGAGCGACTACCAGATTGACAAAATCCTGGAGGGGAAATGCCCGCCGGATATCATAGACCGGGCCAAGGCGGCCAAGTTTGACGAGCGCCTCTCCCTTCTGGGCCTTCTTCTGGACGCCGTGGGCGGGCGTGCACGGGAGACCATGGAAAAGGACGCTGTGCTCACAGAGCTGATGCACGCCCTGCGGGACTACAAGGTGAAGCTTGCGAAGTCCGCCTCCGGCACGCCGGAGGGGAAGCTTACGGCCCAGATTGAGAAGATGCGGGATAAGGCTGCAGGGGCCAAGGCGGCCGGGAGCCAGAGCCGGGAGAGCCTGGCGGTCACGAAGCAGGTGATAGAGGAGTTGGAGGGCATCCGGGCCGTCCTGATGGGCTGCACGGACGGCACGGCGGCCTTTGCCGAGGCGAAAGCCGCCTTTGACCGGGAGAAAAAGGCTCTGGAGAAGCTGGCCAAGGGGAGCACGGCGAAGGCCTTTGCAAACGCCTTCCTGTTTTTGGAGCAGGCCTTCGGGGGCGGCCAGGAAATGCTGATTTTCGTGACGGAGCTGACCCAGAATCCCGTCACCGCCCGGTACATCAGCAAATACGGGTGCGATAAATATTATGAACACAACAAGGATTTGCTGTTCTACGAGCGGCAGAAGGAGATTGACCGGGTGGTGGAGAAGCTGGAGCTGTAGGGCGTTCAAGCAGGCTCTGGCTGGCAGGAGCTGCGGACGGGAGAAAGGGGAAGCGTTATATCTGGATGAGGCGGGAAGGCTTGGGAAGCCGGAAATCACAAAGGCTCTTTTGGAATACCGCGATAAGAATTTTTCCAGGGATGCATTGGAACGGGAAGAACAGAAGACGAAGGACAAAGTGAAAGATGGGCCTTCGGCCGCAGAGCTTAAAAAAATCTGGTCCACCAAAAAACGGGAGGACGGAACGCTGATTATTACAAGGTACAAGGGAACGGACCTGCAGGTCACAGTGCCGAAGCAGATTGGGAAATCGCTGGTGACGGCCATTAGCGCGTTCTTTTCCTGGATGGATAGCCAGGTGCAAAACTCTATCACGGAAATCATACTTCCGGACAGCATTACATTGATTGAAGGTAGCGCTTTTGATTATTGTGGCTCTCATTGTGACTCTCTTACAAGCGTCCATATACCGGCAAAGACAGTGGAGTTTCGGGGCAATCCATTTTCGGAGATTAAAAATCATCTCACCATCTACGCCCCTAAGGGGAGCACGGCTGAGCAGTTAGTAGAAGAATGGCAGGAGCGCTATTACAAGTTCGAAAAATATGGATGGCCGCATAAGGATAAAAGTGTCGAATGGATAACGTTTGAGCCGGAGGAGGACGGCGCCCAGAGTTAGAGTACGGCCACGGCCAGGATGCGGCCACGGCCATCATTCGCGGCCGCCGCTGCACACCTTCAGAACAGAAAGAGAGGAACAAAAAGCATATGCAGGAGAATTTTGAACTGGTACAGCGGGGATTCCGCATCCTCGTGGCCTCCATGTCCGGGTACGTGGGACAGGAGTTAAATAAGGCCTATAAAGGCAGATGGTGGGAGGAGGTCCTTGACGCCCTTTCCGACCAGAGGGATCTGCCGGAAAGGGGTACATACGGGGAGCTGGTGGATTCGCTGGACATCGCCAACTGCATCCGGCTTTTGGACCGGAAGTGGAACGACGTCTTCCGCTTCCTTCTTCCCTTAAACTGCCGCACCTGGGCCAAGTAGCTCATGGGCGTGCGCAACATCGTGGCCCATCTGGGACAGCAGGATTTGGAACAGCCCATGGCGGAGCGGGCCCTGGACACCATGGCCTTACTCTGCAAGGAGATGGATCCGGAGGGAGCCGCAGAGATTCGGGAAATCTACTGGACGGTGCGGGAGAAGGCGAATGGCGGGAGAGGGCCGGGGGAGGCCCTATCCGGCGGCGGTCAGTCCCCGGCGGGGCAGCCCATGGGCGCTTTGTCCCCTGGACACAGCGCTTCCTCTGGCGGCAGTGCCTTTACAGCCAGCGCCTCCGGCGGGGAAAAGAACCTCTTATCCCTTGTGGGCACAGACCTGGTCCAGAAAACCACCCTCACCCGTAAGGTGACCTACGCCGGAAGGACTGCGGTGTATCCGGTCTACCGGGTGCGGCTGGATGCCCTCTACTACAATGACCAGAACGACCGGATTGCCACCTGGATCAGCCGCTACGAGGCGGAGAACGGGGTGGATTCCTTAAGCGGCCTGGACGCGGACATCTACAATATGATTATCGAGAACTTCATCTGCGAGAGCAACCCGGAGGCCATCCAGAGGACCCAGAAGAACATCGCCCTGGTGGGCCAGCGGGAGTCCGGCGTCACCCTGGCGGACGGCCGCATCGTGGACGGTAACCGCCGCTTCACCT
>CALWMT010000144.1 GCA_944382045.1 uncultured Enterocloster sp.
GATCGCTGCCGGCGGGATAATATTCTTGAGCTCCACCCGGGTCACCTTGATCCCCCAGGGATCCGTAGCGATGTCCAGGGACTCCTGCATCTTGGCATTGATGGTCTCCCGGGAGGTCAGCGTCTCATCCAGCTCCAGATCGCCGATGATATTCCGCAGGGTGGTGGCTGTCAGGTTTTCAATCGCCTGGAGAGGCCGCTCCACCCCGTAGGCATAGAGCTTCGGGTCCGTGATGTAATAGAACACCACGGTATCAATCTGCATGGTGACATTGTCCTTGGTGATCACAGGCTGGGGCGGAAAATCCTCCACCTGCTCCCGCAGGTCCACTCTTCTGGCCACCCGGTCAATGAAGGGAACCAGAAAATGAATTCCCACCCCATAGGTCCCCAGATAAGCGCCCAGCCGCTCCACCACCAGGGCCCTGGCCTGGGGCACAATGCGCACCGATGTGGACAGGATAAATAAAATAATCAGTGCAATGATAATAAAAGCCATAAATCCTCCGATTGCTGCAAACATACTCTTAGACGCCTCCTATCATTTTAATTTATATAGTAATTGCTCTTCCCGGCCTTCTCAGTCCTGGGGCTCCGCCGCCACAAGAAGCTTCGCTCCGCTGACCGCCTTGACGACGACTGAGGTCCCCGGAAGGAAGCGCTCTCCCTCCCTGTACGCCCGGGCAAGCCAGGTCTCCCCGGCCAGCACCGCACTTCCTGAGCCTGCGTCCACCGTCTCCTTGACAACTGCCCTGCGCCCAATCAGGCCGTCCACATTGGTTGGAGTCTTCTTCTCCTGAACGTATCGGGAGGCCGCAGGCCGCACCAGGAAAAACAACAAAAAGGATACCGCGACAAACACTGCCAGCTGAAGCCGGATCCCCGCCCCCAGCACTTGAACCACCAGGGCTGTCAGCGCTCCCCCCGCAAACCAGATGCTGGTGAGGGACACCGTCAAAGCCTCCGCTGCCAAAAACACCACAAACGCCGCAAGCCATACCACTGTCATGAGTCTGCCTCCTTTCCCTCTGCCCGCTGCTTAAGCTGTTACCTCCATTCTATCATACCTTTAGTTAAAATCAATCAAAGGATTGAAAATTAAGAAACTTGTTAGTATACTGGTAAGCAATGAGGACGGCGAAAGGGAAGGTGCAGGACTGGGCGTCAAGCCCGCTTGTAAGACCGGTCCTGCACCTTCCCTTTCATCGGACGAATGTCCGATGCTTCTTGTCCGGCACCGCCGGACAAGAAGATACGCCGTCCGGACCCACATCCGCGGCAGCGTGAAAGGAGCATTCATATGAAACACATCCTGCTTTTAGGCACCGGCGGCACCATCGCCTGCAAACGCACGGAAGACGGCTTAAAGCCCGTCATCACCTCCGATGAGATCCTCACCTACGTGCCGGGCGTCCAGGAATTCTGCCGGATCGACAGCATCCAGATTTTCAATATTGACAGCACCAACATCCAGCCCCGTCACTGGCTGGCCATAACCGAAGCCATCAAGGAGCGCTACGACAGCTACGACGGCTTTGTGATCACCCACGGCACTGACACCATGGCCTACACAGCGGCGGCCTTATCCTACCTGATACAGCATTCCCCGAAACCCATCGTCATAACCGGAGCCCAGAAGCCCATCGACATGGAAAATACGGACGCCCGGACCAACCTGATGGACAGCCTCCGCTTTGCCGCCTGCCCCCGGGCCCACGACGTCAGCATTGTCTTTGACGGGAAGGTTATCGCGGGCACCCGTGGGAAAAAGGAGCGCACCAAGAGCTACGACGCATTTTCCAGCATCAACTTTCCCTTCATCGCCATCATCCAGGAGGAGCACATCCTGTTTTACCTGGACGACAAGGACCAGGCCCCGAAGGAGCCGGCCTTCTACACCCAGCTGGACGCGAACGTAGGCCTCTTAAAGCTCATCCCCTCCCTGGACGCCTCCCTCTTAGACTACATGGCGGACCGCTACGACGCGGTGATCGTCGAGTCCTTCGGCGTGGGCGGCCTGCCCTCCTATGAGGACGGCGGCTATTACCGGGCCGTGGCGCGCTGGACTGCCCTGGGAAAGATCGTGATCATGACCACCCAGGTCACCAATGAGGGCAGCAACATGTCCGTCTACGAGGTGGGACGGAACATAAAAAAAGAATTCGGCCTCTTAGAGGCCTACGACATGACCCTGGAAGCCGCAGTGACAAAGACCATGTGGATTCTGGGCCAGACAAGGGATCCGGAAAAAATCCGCTCCCTCTTCTACCAAACAATAAACAGGGATGTCCTGTGGAAAGCCTGAGAAAACCATCATGACACAATCCATCCGACAATTCCGCCAGGGGCTTGCCGACGGCGTTCCCATCGGCCTTGGCTACCTGGCCGTATCCTTTACCTTTGGCATCATGGCAGCGGGAATGGGGCTTAACACGCCGGAAGCCGTTCTCATGTCCTTCACCAACCTGACCAGCGCCGGTCAGTTCGCGGCCCTCAGCCTCATACAGGCCGGCGCTCCCCTTATGGAAATGGCGGCCACCCAGCTCGTCATCAATCTGCGCTACTGCCTCATGTCCTGCGCCCTCTCCCAGAAGCTGGCCACGGACACCCCATTTCTCCACCGTCTTCTCGTGTCCTACGGGGTGACGGATGAAATTTTCGGGGTATCCGTGTGCCGGCAGGGGGACTTAAGTCCCTTCTATAACTATGGGCTCATGGCGGCGGCTGTCCCCGGCTGGACCCTGGGCACGCTCCTTGGCGCGCTCTCGGGAAGCCTCCTGCCAGCCCGCCTGTTAAGCGCCTTAAGCGTAGCACTCTACGGCATGTTCCTGGCTGTGGTGATCCCCCCGTCCAGGGGAAATGCCGTCCTGGCCGGCGTGGTCCTCACCTCCATGGCCTTAAGCGCCCTTTTTGCATGGCTGCCCGTCCTAAATGAACTGTCCTCGG
The DNA here is from genome assembly GCA_944382045.1 of uncultured Enterocloster sp. Taxonomy (GTDB): domain Bacteria; phylum Bacillota; class Clostridia; order Lachnospirales; family Lachnospiraceae; genus Enterocloster. Next base: position 2,946 of record CALWMT010000144.1, read on the forward strand.
GCTTTACCATCATTTTGCTCACCATCCTCATCGCCGGGGGAGCCGCCTGGCTCTTTCCCGTAAAAGAGGACGCCCCGCCGTCCTAAAGGGCGGCAAAACCTCGATGCCAGCCGTCTTAAAAGGCGGCGGAGTCTTCGCAACAGGCCTTCCTGCGCCCGGCAGCAGAGCTTTCACGAAAAAAAGGAGGAAATCCATGAACCCTCATACCCTTGCCTACATCCTCGTCATGGCAGCCGTGACCTATCTCATCCGCATGCTGCCTCTAACCCTGATACGCGGGCAGATCCGCAGTCCATTTATCCGCTCCTTCTTATATTATGTGCCCTATGTGACGCTGTCCGTCATGACCTTCCCTGCCATTCTCACCGCCACCTCCTCCATCTGGTCCGGAGCGGCGGCCCTGGCAGCGGCCGTGCTTCTGGCCTACCGGGGAAAAAGCCTCTTCCAGGTGTCCCTGGCGGCCTGCGCTGTGGTATTTGTCCTAGAGCTGTTCCTGTGCTGAAAGCGCCCTGGTGCTTTTGCGCCTCATGGACCGGATCCGCGCCTTGGTCTCCCGGTCCACCCGGAAGGACTCCGTGATCTTCTGCAGGGCCTTGTTGTAGGTCCAGTCGTCCAGGCGGCTGTCCCGCAGATACTCCATCACCTGCTCTGGAAAATGCACGAAATAAATGGAAAGCGCCCATGCGGCCCCCATCCTGGCATAATAGCCCGGATGGCTGGTTTGGTCAATCAGTGCCAGGGCCCGCTCCAGATACTCCTCCTTTACAAAATGGGAGAGAAGCATAACCAGCCCAAAGCGGATCTCATATTCCTCTTCCGATTTAAAATAGGGCTGAATAAATTCCCAGGCCTCGGCCTGGTATTTTTCTGCCGCCTTCAGGCTGCCGCATATCAGATCGCAGACCGCCCAGCTGTCAATGGCCGGGACAAAGGCCCTGACATGGGGCTCTGCCTCCGTCCAGCTCTTTATTTTCCCAATGCAGAGTCCCCAGATAATCCTCTCATCGTAGCAGGGCAGAGGGCCGTCCTCTTTTCCCGAAAGGATCCGCTCCATCTCCTCTATGTACGCCGCCCGCTCACTGGCTGAAAGCCCGGCGGCAAGCCTTCGCAGAACCGGTGTGCGCACGCCCAGAATGCCGGATATACCCGGCAGCAGTCCCTGGTGGAATTCTCTGTATTTCTCATCCGCAGCCGCAAGAAGTCCCTCGTAAACCCGGGCCCGCAGGCCGCATCTCTTCTGCTCTTCCATCCTAACCTCCTTGGCCTGTCACAGTAAAAATTCGCTGAGCACAAAATTGCTCACATCCATGCCCCATTCTGTCAGGGCAATCCGCACCCCGTCCCGCCGGATCAGCCCATCCCGCTTAAGGCGCTCCAGAACCGGGCCGTAGACCGAGGTGAGCTTTGTGCCGAACATGGCTGCGAAATCCAGCTCCGATACCCCCCGCACCATCCGCAGCCCCAGGAACATGAATTCCTCCATCCGCTCCTCCTTCGTGAGCCTCTGCACCGGGCCGTGAAGAGCTGCAAGGGCCTCCTCCCCGTCCCCGGCTGCGAAGTCCAGGCTCATGTAGGAATCCAGATCCCGCACATTGCTGAACCGGCATCCCCGCACATAGGAGGAAGCTCCCAGCCCTAAGCCCAGGTACGGCACCTCCGTCCAATAGCCGATGTTGTGCCTGCACTCCCTGCCCGGCCTGGCGTAGTTGGAGATCTCATACCGGCCATAGCCCTGGCTGTCCAGGTAAGAGCGGGTATAGGCGTAAATCTTGTACTCCGCATCCTCGTCCGGAAGGGGCGGCCACCCTCGGCCCATGTCCGCGGCCTGTCCGCTGCCTGCATGCTCCGGCCCATAGATGGCCCCGAAGGGCGTCCCCTCCTCCACGATCAGGCTGTAGGCGGAGATGTGCTCCGGCTTCAGCATAGCCGTGCGCTTTAACGTATTCTTCCAGGAATCCAGGGTCTGCCCCGGGATCCCGCTCATAAGGTCCACGCTGATATTGGAGAATCCCTCCATTCTGGCGTACTGGAAGGTTTTCAGAAAATCCTCAAAGGAATGGATACGGCCCAGCCAGGCTAACTCCCCATTGTCCGCGGACTGGAGGCCGATGCTCAGGCGGTTGATGCCGCAGGATCGGTAGACAGGAAGCTTATTTCTAAGCAGGGTGCCCGGATTGACCTCGATGGTTGCCTCCGCCTCCGGATCCAGGGAAAAGCTCTCTCCCACCGTCTCCATAATCTTCCGGATCAAAAGAGGATCGAAAACGGAGGGGGTGCCCCCTCCGATAAAAATAGTCACCGCCTGGAACTCTCTAAGCCCATTTCCCGCTGCCCGTATCTCCCGGCACAGCTGATCCGTGTACTCCCTGTGCACCTGGGGAAGCGCCCGGAAGGAGAGAAAATCGCAGTAATTGCATTTCTTCTCGCAGAACGGGATATGGATATAGAGCTCCAGGGGCTTTTTTCCTTGCTTATCTCTTGTCATTCTCACTCACTTCACTACTCGTCGTCCAGCTTCAGCACGCTCATAAAGGCCTTCTGCGGAATCTCCACGTTGCCAATCTGGCGCATCCGCTTCTTGCCCTCCTTCTGCTTTTCCAGAAGCTTCTTCTTCCGGGAAATATCGCCGCCATAACACTTGGCCAGCACGTCCTTGCGCACCGCTTTCACGGTCTCACGGGCGATGATTTTCCCGCCGATGGCTGCCTGGATGGGAATCTCAAAGAGGTGCCTCGGGATCTCCTCCTTAAGCTTCTCGCACATCCTCCTGCCCCGCTCGTAGGCGGAATCCGCGTGGACGATGAAGGAAAGGGCGTCCACCTCCTCCCGGTTCACCAGGATGTCCAGCTTCACCAGGCTGGCCCGCTCATAGCCCTTGAGCTCATAGTCAAAGGAGGCGTAGCCCCGGGAGCGGGACTTTAGGGCGTCGAAAAAGTCGTAGATGATCTCATTTAAGGGCAGGTCGTACTTTAACAGGGCCCGGGTTGTCTCGATGTACTCCATCCCCAGGTACACGCCCCGCCGCTCCTGGCACAGGGTCATAATGGGGCCCACGTACTCTGTGGTCACCATGATCTCCGCGCTGACAATGGGCTCCTCCATGTACTCGATCTCCGTGGGCTCCGGCAGATTGGAGGGGTTGGTGAGCTCCATGACCTCCCCGGAGGTCTTGTGCACCCGGTAGACCACGCTGGGAGCCGTGGTGACAAGATCCAGGTTGTACTCCCGCTCCAGGCGCTCCTCAATAATCTCCAGGTGCAGAAGTCCCAGAAAGCCGCAGCGGAATCCAAAGCCCAGGGCCAGGGAGGTCTCCGGCTCATAGAACAGGGAGGCGTCGTTGAGCTGGAGCTTTTCCAGGGCATCCCGCAGGTCGTTGTACTTGGCCCCATCCGCCGGGTACAGGCCGCAGTAAACCATGCTGGTCACCTTCTTGTAGCCCGGCAGGGGCTCCGCGCAGGGATTCTCCCGGTTCGTCACCGTGTCGCCCACCCGGGTGTCCCGGACATTCTTGATGCTGGCGGTGAGGTAGCCCACCATGCCGGCGGAGAGCTCGTCGCAAGGGATGAACTGGCCCGCGCCGAAATACCCCACCTCCACCACGTCCGCCTCGGCACCAGTGGCCATCATGCGGATGGGGGTTCCCTTTTTCACGCTTCCGTCCATAAGACGGCAGAACACGATCACTCCCTTGTAGGAGTCATAGACCGAGTCAAAAATCAGGGCCTTCAGGGGCGCCTCCGGATCCCCCTTTGGCGCCGGCACCTTGTGCACCACAGCCTCCAGCACCTGATCGATGTTGATCCCGGTCTTGGCGGATATCCTGGGGGCGTCGCTGGCATCCAGGCCGATGACGTCCTCGATCTCCGCCGCCACGTGATCCGGGTCAGCGCTGGGCAGGTCGATTTTATTAATCACGGGAAATACATCCAGGTCGTGGTCCAGGGCCAGATATACATTGGCCAGGGTCTGGGCCTCAATGCCCTGGGAGGCGTCCACCACCAGGATGGCGCCGTCGCAGGCCGCCAGGCT
>CALWMT010000145.1 GCA_944382045.1 uncultured Enterocloster sp.
CTTCTCCCGGTCAATCCTTGTTACCTCGTGATGGATGCAGGTGGGGATTCCTCTCTTGTTCGTCACCTGGTCAACAGTCAGGCTGACCAGATCGTCCGGCTCTTCAATCATTCCCCCTACAAAATAGGGAAGTCCGCAGGCCCCGTAGCTGATATAACCGGTTTTCTCAAAAACCTGTATCTCCATATCCGGCTTCATGCGCTTCGCCTTGGAAGCTGCACTGAGACCTGCCGCCGTACCTCCAATTACAATCAGCTTTTCAGACATATTCTCTCCTCAGGGGGAGATAGGCTGTATCTCCCCCGAATATCTGCCACTATAATATTATTTTACACCGTACTTATCAATGACACCCATCTCGCCCATCATGGTCTCGAGATCTGCCAGCTTCTGGCCCGTGTACTCCTGATAGGGCTTGCGCAGATGGCCGCCCGGCAGGCCAAGGATGCGAAGCGCTGCCTTGATGACAACCGGGTTGGAGAAGGTGTAGAGAGCCTGCAGAAGCGGGAACCACTTGAAGTAGTTCGCGCGGCACTCCTCCATGATCTCCATGCTGGTCCACGGTCTGGAGTAGAGAGCTGCCTCCTCGGGGATGATGTTTCCGCCGATGTTGGCGGTTCCGGTTCCTCCTACTGCCAGTGTAGGAATTACGATGGAGTACTTGGGGAAGTCGCAGCACATAATCTTAACCTTGCCCTGGCAGAGGCGCTGTACCTGCACCAGCTGCTCCACGCTTCCCATGGCTTCCTTGTCTACAACGAAGTTCGGATGCGCATCTGACAGCTTCTTGATGGTCTCCGGAAGCACCTGCACGCCGAGACGGCTGGGATTGTTGTAAATGCCGCAGGGGATGTCAACGGATCCCATGCAGGTATCCAGATGTGCGTGTGCCGCATGCTGGTTGATCAGAACATAGGGCGGAACGGTAAATACCACGCCGTCTGCTCCCTGCTTCTCGCAGTACTGTGCAAACTCCACGCTCGCCTCGGTGGTGAGGGAGGAAGCACTGAAAAATACCGGAATTTTCCCTTTGGTCATGGAGATTACTTCCTTGACGATCGCTTTCTTCTCCTCCAGTGTCAGCAGTGTCACCTCGCCGGCTGAACCAAGCACAAAAAGCTGTGAGGTTCCATATTTGATCTGCCGGTTGATCAGAGTCTCAAATCCCTGATAGTCGATCTTGTTGTCCTCGGTAAACGGTGTCGGCATCGCAACCCAGGAGCCCTGTAAATTCATCATACGAAAATTCCCTCTCTTTCTTTTTCTTTTTTCTATACATAAGGGCCGCGCCCTCTCTGTATCAAGCTAATTCAAACCGGTTCACGTCAAAGCTCTGTGCCGCAGGCACATCGGTCCGCCCATCCACAATCAGGTCCGCCACCAGCTTTCCTGTGGCGGGAGCAAGGCTGATTCCGTCTCCCTCATGGCCTGCCGCCATGAAGAAGCCCTCACGGCCCTTCACATAGCCGATTAACGGCTTGCTGTCCGGCGGATAGGGGCGCAGGCCGGCCATTGTGCGGATTATATTCAGCTTTTTCAGTCCGGGAACCAGGTGGACTGCATTGGCAAGCACCTCTCTCAGTCCAATCACCGTGTTGGATGTGTCATATCCCACAAACTCCCTGCTGGCGCCGAAGAGCACATTTCCCTTGTGGGACTGTGTCAGGGAAATTCCCACGCCCAGCTTCGCCTTCATGGAGGTGTCGTTCTTCAGAAGCTCCGGATGGTGCTTCGCCACAATATAGCGGGCATTGATCACGCCCTTGTGGACAAATACCGGAGATGCCTCCGTGATGAAGACCTGTCCTCTTCTCGGCTTTATCGGTATGGTGAGGCCGGCCATCTCTCCGATGGAGGGCGCCCAGGCCCCAGCCGCATTGATCACTGTATCCGCGTAGATCGTATCCTCTGGGGTTTTCACGCCCAAAACACGATCATTTTCCATGATGAGCTCCGTAACCGGACATCCATGCTTAATCACCGCGCCCATCTGGGCCGCCCGGTCCGCATAGGCCAGTGTTGTCATGTAGGGATTTACCTCCCCGTCCCAGGGACAGAAGGCCGCTCCCACAATGGCGTCCCGGTTCAGGCCCGGCTGCAGCCGCATGGCCTCCTCCACGCTTATGAGCTCAGAGGGCAGTCCCAGCTCATTCTGCTTCTTTACGATGCCCTCCATGGTCTCCCGCTCCTTCTCATTTTCGATGAGAACGAGATATCCCTTCTGCGTGAACTCCAGGTCCCTTCCCAGCTCACGGCCCAGCTCCTTATAGAGCTCCATGCTGTAGAGAGCCAGCTTAAGATGCTCATTGGGCGCCTTTGACTGGAGCAGGATTCCCTGGTCGCAGGCTCCGCTGGCGCCGTTTACCAGATACTCCTTTTCCAGCTGTACCACGCGTTTTCCCCGCTTGGTCAGGTTATAGGTAATCGCGCTGCCGATAATACCACCGCCGATTACGATGATATCTGTGGTCATGGCGTTCCCTCCTTTCGGATCTCCTCCTGTGCCTGCTTGGCGGCACCGTCTGTCTCATTCTGGATGTCCTCATCCTCCAGAAGTCCTGTCATATCTCCCACATTCAGCATGCGCACCGGAAATCTCTGGGTATGTGTATGGCACAGGTCCAGATCGATCCTCTGCTCCCGCAGCATACGCTCAATATTCCTGCGGCAGGTCATCCCCTGGCATACGCCCATGCCCGCATGTGTGCGGAGCTTGATTGCCTTTATGCTGTCCGCGCCCTGTGCAATGGCCCGCTTGATATCTCCAACCGTCACTTCCTCACAGCGGCACACATAGATGTTGTCCTCGTCCGGCACAGAGATTCTGTTCTCCTCATTCCCGCTGCCCATTATCCTTCACCCCCTGCCGATCTATAAAACGAACGTCCATCACATATTCCCTGGGAATCTCCACCGTCACAATTGCTGTGTGGTCAAAGGCCTTGCTGGTCCGCACCTTGTGGATGACTCCCTCCGTCACAAATTTTCCCATCCGGTCCGTACACCGCACCTTCTGTCCCTCCTCGGGGAGAGGTACATATTCATAGGGGAAGCTCACCAGCGATGTACTGCTGCTGTATGCCTCATCCAGGCCAAAGATCGCCAGGCCCGGACAGCGGGTGATACAGATGCCGCACCCATTGCATTTATCCTCGTCCAGATGGGGCAGGCCGGTAATCTCTCCGCCCACTGTGATCGCCCCTCTCGGGCACGCCTCCTCGCAGGGATTGCAGGGAATCTGCTGAAAACACTCAATACAGGCCACCGGCCCCTTGATTCTCCGCTCCTGCGTAGGGATTCCAGGACCACTCAACTGCATACCGCTCACGGATTCTCCACCCCTTTCTTCCACTGCGCATAGGCTTCTTCTATCTTCTCCTTTGCCTCAGCCCGTTTTGCTCCAAACTGGCCGCTTCGCAAAAGCTTCAGTCTGCTCCGTATTTCCTCCTTGCGTTTGTCTGCCTCCTCCGATGCTATGAGGCCCAGGCTCTCCGCCGCTGCCACGCCGGCAAGCCGGCCCTCCTCCATCGCTGTGCTGGCCTCCTCCACTCCGGAGATATCTCCCGCGATAAAGACATTGGAATTGGTGGTCCGCATATCGCAGTCGTGCATGGGAACAACGCCGCCCAGGGAGGGGCTGATGGTCATCCCGCATCCGCCCAGGGACGCGAGCTCGGTCATCGGCGTGAGTCCCACTGCCATACAGACGGTATCTGCCTCCAGGCGCTTCTCTGTGCCCGGTATCGGCTTGAAGTGGTCATCCAGCTCCACCAGCTCCACTGCCTCCACTCCGTCTGTGCCGAAGGCCCTCTGCACGGTATGGGACAGATAGAAGGGAACTCCGGCCCGCTTCAGCTTGTTGGCGTGGACACCGTAGCCGCCGATTGCCGGTCCGGCCTCCACCACTGCCTCCACCTGCGCGCCGGCCTGGAGAAGCTGGTAGGATACGATCAGGCCTACATTTCCAGAGCCAACCATGACGATCCGCTTCCCCGGAAGCACGTGGTGCAGGTTAATCATGGTCTGGGCCGCTCCAGCCGTCATCACGCCCGGAAGCACGGAGCCCTCAAAGCAGAGATTGTTTTCATTCGCTCCTGTGGCCAGGACGATGCGGTCTGCCTGAAGGCGCTTCACTCCCTCCGCAGTGCCGTAGAGCACCTCATTGCCAGGGAACAGTCCATATACGGGATACCCCAGAAGAACCTCCACCCCTGCCTCTCTCGTCTCCGCAAGAAGCTTCTCGCCAATTTTAAAGCCCCGTGTCCCCGCGTTGTGGACGCGTGAGCCGAAGAACTTGTGAATCTGCTTAAACAGCTGGCCGCCCGGCCGCTGATTCTCATCAATGATCATGACCTGCGCCCCTGCGGACGCGGCTTCAATGGCTGCAGACAGACCGGCAGGCCCAGCGCCTACAACCAGAATCTGTACCCTTCTCATTCCTGCCTCCATTCTCCCAGCCCCTGCTGGGTCTCCACGACCATTCCCTCCCGCACAGGCGTCACGCAGGTCCGCGTATTGGGAACCCCGTCTACAACCATCTTGCAGTCGTTGCACCGGCCGATCCCGCAGAATATGCCTCTCGGCTGGCCGGTCTTCGGTGTATGGCGCATCACCCGGATCCCTGCAGCCAGAAGTGCTGCTGCAACCGGCTCTCCGGTCACCGCCGGGATTCTTTTTCCATCATACAAAATATATGTATCCGGTTCGCGCAGATCCTCTAAAATCGGATGAGCCAATACCCTTGCATCCTCTTCCATAGAAACGTCCTCCTTTTTAACCATCCCCATATTCTAAGCAACAAAAAAAGAAGTTCATGCTGTTATTATACATGAACTCCTTTGTGAAGTCTATCTATCTTCTAACATGTGTGCAAAATATATGTTGTATAAAATATTACAAATAACCAGTTTTGCAATCTATGTCATCGTTATTTTGCTATGTTTTCTCTGTCCAAGGCGCCTTTTTTATGCATTTTCGCATCCCCTCATCCATTTTCCTCAATCCACTGGGAAAGTTTTGCATACTCCCGGGCATTGATCTGGATGCTGCGGTTCAGAAGGCGGATGAAGCCCTCGCTGCAGAGCTCATTGATCAGCTTGCTGATGGTAACCCGCGCGCCTCCCACAATCGTGCTCAACTCATACTGGGTATAATGAATCTTCAGATTGTACCACTCGCCCTCCATCAGCCTGGATGTATCTGCTGTGAAGAAAAATAGGCGCTTGAGCCGGTCCTTGCAGGAGTTGAAGATCAGATTTTCGATCTCATGGCGCATGATGAGCATCTTTCTGGAATAGCAGTGAAGAATGGCGTCACGGAAGCCCTTGTCCATATCCAGCAGCTTCTCATAGCTTTGCAGAGGAATTTTGTAAAATACAGTTTTTACCTCTGTCTTTGAATACAGTCCCGTGGGCGATCCCAGCGAGCAGGGCGTCTCCCCGTAAAACCAGCCGTTTGTCAGCGTATAGAGAATCTTCTCCGTCCCGTCCAGAGCCACCATATAGTGGCGTGTACGGCCGCTGGCAATGTAATACACCCCGTCCAGAACCGAGCCCGGCTCCAAAAATACCGTTTTTGCCGGATATGTAACCACTGTCGAGTACTGTCGGATCAGCTCCTCCAGCTCCTTCTGCTTTGGCTCAGGCAGTGTCAAGTTAAATTTATCGTATGACTCCATCCGAAACCCCACCCCTTCTATTTCCGAAAGTCAATACCAACCATGATTGCATACTATCATAGCATGAATCCTCGGTATTTTCAAGGCGGCCTGTTTCTCAGGGGTGTGTTTATATTTCGTTAAAAAACTCTTTCGTCGCCCGCCGTACCTGCGGCGCCAAAAATACCAGGGCCACCAGGTTCGGCAGGGTGAGAAGCCCCAGGGCGATGTCCTGGATGGTCCACACCAGCTCCAGCTCGGTCAATGCGCCGATGACGCAGAAGCAGGGGAACACGTATTTAAATTTCTCCGCCACCTTCACGCCGAAGATATAGTTGAGGCCCACGAAGCCAAAGTACCACTGGCTCATCAGCGTGGTGAAGCAGAACATAAGCAGACAGACGGACACCACGTAGCGCAGGGGCGGCCACACGCTTCCAAAGGCATAGATGGCAAGCACGCTCCCGTCCACGCCGGAATCCAGCACGCCGGTGACACCCAGGGTCAGGCCGGTGATGGTGCAGATAACAAAGGTATCCAGGAACACCTCCACCACGCCGGTGATGCCCTGCTCGGAGGGATGGTTTACCTCGGCTGCCGAGTGGATCACAGGCGCGGAGCCCTCTCCCGCCTCATTGGAATAGAGCCCCCGGGCCACGCCCTTCTGCATGGCCATAATCATGGATCCCAGGGCCCCGCCTGCAGCTGCCCGCAGCCCGAAGGCACCGGTGAAGATCTCCGCGAACACACCCGGAAGCTTTGTAATGTTGGCCAGAATAATGATAAGGCCTCCCACCACGTAGAGCAGGGCCATGGAGGGCACCAGGCGCTGGGCCACATGGGCCAGGCGCTTTAAGCCGCCCAGGGTGATGACAAAGATAAGGATAACCAGAGCGATGCCTGTCGCCAGGGGCGGAATGCTGAAATTATCCTTCATAACGCCGCTGATGGTGTTTGACTGGATGAAATTTCCTCCAATAATCTGGGTCACCATGAAGAAGGCGGTGAGCACCGCCAGCCAGGGCAGATGCAGTCCCTTCTTTATATAGTACATGGGGCCACCCACGAAATTTCCCTCCTCATTCTTCTCCCGGTAGAGCATGCCTAGCACAATCTCCCCATACTTGGTAGCCATGCCAAAGAAGGCCGCCACCCACATCCAGAAGATGGCCCCCATGCCTCCTGCCAGTACCGCGGTGGACACGCCCACGATGTTGCCGCTTCCCACGCAGGAGGCCACCGCCGTGCACAGGGCCTGGAAGGAGGAAATAGTTCCCTCGCTCTTTGCGTCCTTCTTCTGCGCCAG
>CALWMT010000146.1 GCA_944382045.1 uncultured Enterocloster sp.
AAGGCATTTTATTTCGGCGCGGATGTGACGGGACAAAATCAAATCCGCGTGGAGGTTTCTCTTACTGTGGACAATGACTGGGATGAGCCGGTGATTTTGATGGATGGATTGTCTCTCTATAAATAGCGGCTGTCTGTGGATGAGAAGGGATTCAGAAGAAGGAGGCCTGTCTGCCGTGTCAATAGCGGCAGAGAGGCTTTTCTTTTATACCTTTGTGTGCCAGGGCGGGAATGCTTCGGGAGTATATGGACGATATAGCTAACATGCCGAATGACGAATTATTGCAATTTGCTGTGGAAAATGGTATGCTGAACGTAGCGCAAGTATAACCGCCGAACCGGGTAAAAAAGCAGAGATTCAGAATAGTTTTATCTGCGAATGGGTATTGTCAGCTGATGGAGGGATAATGAAAAGGCGAGGAAATCAAAAGGTAAGCAGAGGTAATCAAAAAAATGGGGCTCCCAGCGCCGCCAAAACACTGGAAACCCACGTAAATAAAAGAAAAAATCGGAGTAACAGGATTTGAACCTGCGACCTCTCGGCCCCCAGCCGAGCGCGCTACCAAGCTACGCCATACTCCGAATCGAACTTCTATAGTATAGCAGATCTTTTCTTATTTTGCAAGCCCTAATTTAAAATTTTTTGGAGAAATTTTTATGGACAGAAAAACAATGGAAAAAAGGCGCATCGTGAGCTTTGATCTGGATATGACACTTCTGGATCACGGCACCTGGCAGATTCCGGAGAGCGCGAAAAGGGCCCTTGAGCTTCTGCGGCGGGACAGCGTGATTGTGATTGCCACGGGAAGAAATATGGATCATCCCCTGAGTGTGGAGTACAGGGATATGGTTCGTCCGGACGCGGTGATCCACATGAATGGGGCCCGGGTGGTGGCGGAGGGAGAGGTTCTCTATGAGCATTTGATGGACAAGGCGCTTCTTGGGGACCTCCTTACATATGCAGGGGAGAACGGCCTGGCGCTGGGCATCAGCCTTGCGGACGGAGATTATTTTACCAACCCCCAGGTGGTGGACGAGTGGGACATGAAGCGCTGGGGAGAGTGCGGCCGGCAGTTTAAGGACGCAAAGCTCTTGATGGATATGCCGGTGCGGACGCTGACCTATGTGGGAGGCCCCGAAGGGGTGGAGAAGCTGTCTGCCCGGTTCCCCAATATGAAGTTTCCCATGTTTTCCGGCCGCATGGGTGCGGACGTGGTTGAGGCAGAGTCCTCGAAGGCAGAGGGGCTTAAGCGCCTCTGCGCATATTACGGGATTGCCATGGAGGACACGGTGGCCTTTGGAGACAGCATGAATGATTATGAGATTATAAGGGAGGCAGGCCTGGGCATTGCCATGGGAAATGCCTGCGAGGAGCTTAAAAATGCGGCGGATTATGTGACGGACGATATAGACAGGGATGGGGTCTGGAACGCATGCAGGCATTTTGGGCTTATCTGAGTGGAAGCGGCACGCGGGTATTCCGGAGGCGGCTGTGCAGGGGCATGCATGAGGAAGCTGTGCGCTGGCCCGCCGTGGAAGATTCGGCAGGGGCCTGATTGAGAAGGGGCTGACGGAATGGAGAACAGAAAAAAGACAGAAAAGAGGCGGACAGATGGCAAAGCAGTATGATCTTTTGGTGATAGGAGCCGGACCGGGCGGCTATACGGCCGCTCTGAAGGCGGCGGAGTTTGGCATGAAGGCGGCAGTGATTGAGAGGAGAAAGGTGGGGGGAACCTGTGTGAACCGGGGCTGCATCCCCACCAAGGCACTGCTCTACGCATCGGGGATGTTTCACATGATGCAGAGCAGCGATGCCTTCGGGGTATTCACGGATTTTATTTCCTTTGACTTTGGCAAGATGCAGAAGTACAAGGACGAGGCGGTGGAAAAGTACCGGGCGGGTATAGAGGAAGCCTTCCGGAAGAAGGGCGTGGATATTATTTATGGAAATGGCGTTCTGCGCAGAGACCGGACAGTGGAGGTGGATCTGGCGGAGGGCGGAAAGGAATTTTTCCAGGGCCGGTATGTGGTGATTGCCACGGGAGCGGTTCCTATAATGGAGGGAATTCCGGGATCGGATCTGCCAGGGGTATGGGACAGCGACCGGCTGCTGGCGGCCAAGACCTGGAGCTTTGACAGGCTCACCATCATCGGCGGCGGGGTGATTGCCGTGGAGCTGGCCACCATTTTCAATAATCTCTGTTCCCATGTGACCATTGTGGAAAAGCGGAAGCATCTGATGGGGTCCATGGATACGGTTATGTCCCAGGAGCTGGAGAGCACGCTTCGTCAGAAGGGGATCGCCATCTACTGCGACTGCACGGTGGCGGATATTTATCAGGGAGAGGGCGGCCTCTGGTGCAGGATAGAGCCCAATGACGGCGGAGAGGCGGTGACGACCCGGGCCGGGCAGGTGCTGGCGGCAATCGGGCGCCGGCCCAATACGGCGGGACTTACGGGGCCGGACGTGTCTCTCAAGATGGATGGGGCAAAGATTGCAGTGTCCCCGGAGTTTGAGACCAGCGAGCCCGGGGTTTACGCCATCGGGGATGTCTGCACCAGGACCCAGCTGGCCCATGTGGCTGCGGCGGAGGCTGTGTATGTGGTGGAGCGCCTGGCGAAAAGGCCTCACAGCATCCGCCTGAAGGCTGTGCCAAACGGGATGTTTGTGGCTCTCCCCATTGTACCGAGCTGTATTTACACGGATCCGGAGATCGCCACGGTGGGCATCACGGAGGAGGAGGCAAGGCAGGCAGGGCTTAAGGTGCGCTGCGGCCATTTTTCCATGAGGGAAAATGGAAAATCCATTATTTCCGGGGCGGAGAACGGGTTTATCCGCCTGGTCTTTGAGGCCTACTCCAATACTATTGTTGGGGCCCAGATGATGTGCCCCAGGGCTACGGATATGATCGGGGAGATCGCCACAGCCATCGCCAATGGGCTGACAGCTGAGGAAATGTCATTTGCCATGCGGGCCCAGCCGACGTATAATGAAGGTATTGGGTCGGCGATTGCGGATGCTATGTCCCATGAGCCGGTCTGAATTGTTACAAAAAATATTTTGCAGGAGGCAGAAGAAATATGGATGTGAATGGAAGAATTGAGAGCCTGCGGGCGCTGATGCGGGAGGCGGGGATGGATGCCTATCTGGTGCCGACGGCGGATTTTCATGAATCGGAATATGTGGGGGAGCATTTTAAGTGCCGGCAGTTTATCACCGGGTTTACGGGCTCTGCGGGCATCGCGGTGATCACCATGGATCAGGCGCGGCTGTGGGTGGACGGGAGGTATTTTGTCCAGGCGGCCGCTGAGATTGCGGGCTCCCAGGTGGAGATGATGAAGATGGGACATCCCGGCGTGCCTACCCCGGAGGAATATCTGGAGGAGGCTCTGCCTGAGGGGGGCTGCCTGGGATTTGACGGCCGGGTGGTGAATGCCAGATCCGGGAAGGAGCTGGAGGATCGGCTGGAGGACAAGCGGGTGTCCATTGTGTGCGATCAGGATCTGATCGGCCGCATCTGGGAAGACCGCCCGGCCCTGTCGGCCCGGCCTGCCTGGGTGCTGGATGAGAAATTCTGCGGCCGCAGCGCGCTTGATAAGATTGCATTCCTCCGGGGACAGATGAAAAAGCTTCACGCCACGGTGCATCTGCTGACCACCCTGGACGATATTGGCTGGCTGCTCAATATCCGGGGAGATGATATCCGCTTTAACCCGGTTCCCCTGGCCTATGTGATGGTGACGATGGAGAAGCTGTATCTCTTTATCAATCCGGAGATTTTGGAGCATCCGGCGGATCCGATTTCCGGCGGGGCAGCGGATTCGGAGGCTGCTTCCAGCGGGGCGGCAGATTTTGGGGCTGCTTCCGGCGCAGGGAAGACCGTGCGGCAGTATCTGGAGGGCATCGGCGTGACCATCCGGCCCTACAATTCCATCTATGAGATGGCGGGAGAGCTCTCCGGGGAGAAGGTGCTTTTGGAGACCGGCCGGATCAACTATGCGCTGTACCGCCAGGTGGAGGGGAAGAATAAGATTGTTGACCGCATGAACCCCACGGCTCTGGAGAAGGCGGTCAAGAATGAGACGGAGATCGCAAATGAGAAGAAGGCCCACATCAAGGACGGTGTGGCCATGACCAAGTTTATTTACTGGATGAAGAAGAATATTGGCCGGATTCCCATGGATGAGCTCAGCGTGCAGGCCCATCTGGAGGGGCTGCGGGCCGAGCAGGAGGGATATCTGGAGCCCAGCTTTGCAACGATTTCCGCCTATGGGCCCCACGCGGCTATGTGCCACTATTCCTCCAGCCCGGCCACCAATGTTCCCATTGAGCCCAAGGGGCTTTACCTGGTGGATTCCGGCGGCCACTATTATGAGGGAAGCACGGATATCACGCGGACCATTGCGGTGGGGCCGCTGACCGCTGAGGAGAAGGAGCATTTTACCCTGGTGCTCATGAGCATGCTGCGGCTGGGCCATGTGAGGTTCCTCTACGGCTGCCGGGGCCTGAGCATTGACTATGCGGCCAGAGAGGTGCTGTGGAGCCGGGGCCTGAATTTTGAGCACGGCACGGGCCACGGGGTGAGCTATCTGGGAAGCGTCCATGAGCGGCCCAACGGCATTCGGTTCAAGACTGTGCCGGAGCGGCAGGATGACGGCATTCTGGAGGCGGGGATGATTACCTCGGACGAGCCGGGTGTGTATATCGAGGGCAGTCATGGAATCCGCACGGAGAATCTTCTGCTCTGTGTGAAGGACGAGAAGAATGCCTACGGCCAGTTCTTGAAGTTTGAGTTCCTGACCTATGTGCCCATTGACCGGGAGGCCATTGACAAGAGCCTGATGACGGATCGGGATATCGAGCTGCTCAATACCTACCATGAGCAGGTGTATGAGAAGATTTCTCCCTATCTGGATGAGGAGGAGAAGGCGTGGCTGTGGGAGGTTACGCGGGCGATCTAGGGTAAAGGCTCTGCGATTGCATAAAGAATGGATTGAGGAGGACGGAGCATCCGGCCGCTTTGGGCTGCCGGGGCTTCGTCCTTTAAGCTTGGGGCGCTTTAGGCATCGGGGAGCTTTAGGCGTCGGGGAGCTCCACCAGTGTATAATCGTGATGGATGGCCGGGAGGAATTTTTCCAGCACATCTGCAGTGGGAAGCTTCAGGCTGGAGGTGTTGATGCAGGGATGGCAGCCGATAAAGGGATGGTTGGCTACCACGTCCCGGTCGATCAGGAGACGCACCTGGTTCTCCTTGTCGTTCATAAGCCCCAGGACAGTGACGGATCCGGGGGTGAGATCCATGTATTTTTCCATAAATTCTGGCTCTGCGAAGGATAAGCGGGCGCTGCCAATCTGCTTTGAGAGGGCGGCAGTGCGGAATTTCTTCGTCCCGGGGATCATCAGGAGGTAGAAGGCGGTCTTCTGGGCGTTGCGCAGGAAGAGATTTTTACAGACGTCCAAATCGAATATCCGGTCCACCTCCTGGCAGGCCTGGATGGTGGGCAGGGGATCGTGGTCCAGGCGCTCATAGGGGATCTGCAGGGAATCCAAGAGATCGTAGACCGCCAGCTCCTTGGGAAGGCGGCCGGATGGGTCCTGGGGGCGGCCTCTGTAAACGGTGGGATTGATGTAGTAAGCTTCTTGCTCTGCTGCTGACATGGATGGATACCTCGCTTCTGTAATGGGTGTATGTGTATACATTATACGGAATTTGTGATAAAATGTCGATAAGTATTTTGGCAAGGAGCCCGAAGGAGAGATGGGAATGCGGAGAGAGTTTGCGGATCGAGCAGCGGGAGAGAGAAGGACTGAGAAGAAAGCAAGGAACGGGAAGGAAGGCCGTGAGGCGGTCCTGTGTCCGGTGGAGAAGCGGTGCGGAGGATGTCAGCTTCTGGGAGTGGACTATAAGGTTCAGATTAAGAGGAAGCAAAAGCAGCTGGAGGAGCTCCTCGGGGGCCTCTGCCCGGTGCGGGGGATGATCGGGATGGAGAATCCATTTCACTACCGCCATAAGGTGCACGCGGTATTTTCCCATGACAGGAGGGGAAATGCGATCTCCGGGATTTACCAGGAGAATACCCACAAGGTAGTGCCGGTGGAGCGCTGTCTCATCGAGGATGAGCAGGCGGACGCCATTATCGGGACTATCCGGGGCATGCTCCGCTCTTTTAAAATCCGAACCTATGATGAGGACACAGAGTACGGCCTGCTGCGCCATGTGCTGATACGAAAGGGCTATGCCACAGGGGAGATCATGGTGGTCCTGGTGACGGCCTCCCCGGTGTTCCCGTCCCGGAATAATTTTGTCCGGGCGCTGCGGGAGAAGCATCCGGAAATTACCACCATTGTCCAGAATATTAACGGACGGGGGACAAGCATGGTCCTGGGGGACCGGGAGAATGTGCTGTACGGAAAGGGGTATATTGAGGATATGCTCTGTGGATTCCGCTTCCGCATTTCTTCCCGCTCCTTCTATCAGGTGAATCCAGCGCAGACGGAGCTTTTGTACGGAAAGGCTCTGGAGCTGGCAGGGCTTTCGGGCCGGGAGACGGTGATCGACGCCTACTGCGGCACCGGAACCATCGGGATTATTGCCAGCGGACAGGCAGGACGGGTGATCGGCGTGGAGTTAAGCCGGGATGCGGTGCGGGACGCGGTGAGCAACGCAAAGCGCAACCAGATAAAGAATATTCAGTTCTACTGTGAGGATGCGGAGCGCTTCCTTCTCGATATGGCGGCGAAGGGGGAGCAGGCGGATGTGGTGATTATGGATCCGCCCAGGAGCGGGAGCACGGAGGCGTTTATGGATGCCATTGCCCGCATGGGGGCCCGGCGGGTGGTGTATGTGTCCTGCAATCCGGAGACACTGGCCAGGGATGTGCGGTATATGAGGAAGCTGGGGTATGTGGGGAAGGAGGCCTGGGGGGTGGATCTTTTTCCG
>CALWMT010000147.1 GCA_944382045.1 uncultured Enterocloster sp.
AACTCCCAGACTGGAGGCGATCATCTCGCCCAGCTCCTTCCTGCCGCTTCCGTGCTGTCCGCTGATGGTAATTACACTGCTCATCTTCATTACCTCCCCATATTTTTTTATTTCCGCAGACGGCGGACAGCCGATGCCTCTGCGCACCTGCCATACCGCCGCCTGAAACGGTCCGCTTCCCTTTCTCAATAGCGATTCGCAATCAAAAGCTCCACCGCCAGGCGGTCCGAGAGACGCCCTGTTTTCACGCTCTCCTCCGCATCCACACATAAATTCACATAGGATAAAATCTGCTCCCTGGTAAATGCCCTGGCCTGAGCCATGACCTTTCCCACCACAAAGGGCTGCAGCTTCAGCCGTGAGGCGATGGCCGCCCGGTCCATCCCCTGTGCCGCCAGCTCCTTCACCTGCAGAATCTGGTTGAACTGCCGTGCGATGAGGAACAAAATCCGCATGGGCGGCTCCTTCAGGGTGAGCAGGTCCTCATACAGATCCATGGCCTGGCGGGTCTTCCTATTCGCTATCGCCGCAATCATATCAAAAATACGGTTTGCAATCTGCGGGCTGCAGATAGCGTCTATATCCTTTTTCTCAATCACATCCCGCCCCAGGGTATAGCTGATCAATTTTTCCAGCTCCGAGCTGATATTTTCCATATCATCCCCAGCGAGGCTTAAGAAATACTCCATATTTCCTGCAGTTATCCTCCTGCCGGCCCGGGATAGAATCCCCGCGGCCCACCGGGCAAGCTGGGCTGCGCTCTGGCGCTCCATCTCCGCCGCGTATCCCCTCTTCTTCACTGCCTTATATAATCTGCTCCGCTTATCCACCTCTGCTTCCACAAAGAGCAGGCAGGTGGTCTCCGGTATTTGTTCTATATAGGCACTGACGGAGTCTGCCCCCGCTCCGCCCTTGAACCAGCCGCTGTCCTCCACCAGAATCAGCCGCTTCTCTGCAAAAAACGGCATGGTGTCCGCCAGGCTGATAATCTCCGCCGGATCAATTCCCTTTCCCTCAAAGGAATTGTAATTCATCGTATCTCCGCCGGTAATGGCCTGGCGGAGCCGATTTTTATAGCTCCTTTTTAGAAATACCTCCTCGCCCCACAGAAGATACACGGGCTTAAAGGTATGATTCTTTATATCCTCATTCAGCGTCTGCATATGGCAAGATCTCCCTGTCTGCTTCCCTGCCCCCCGATTCCTCCGAAAAGCCCTGGCTCTGGGCTTCTGCCCGGAAGGCAGCGGCCCGCTTTCGGAACTCTGAGGGAGTGCAGCCCTTAATCTCCCGGAATGCCCTGGCGAAATAGCTCATCTCCTGAAACCCGCATTCCGTCCCCACATCCACAATCTTCATGGATGTCTCCGCCAGAAGCTTTGCCGCCCTCTGGATGCGGTACTGCTTTAAGTATTGAATCGGTGTAATGCCGATGGTGCTGTGAAAGCACCGCAGGCATTCACTGGGGCTTATGGCGGCACTGGCTGCCACCCGCTCCATGGTCAGCTGCTCGCAGAAATGCTCCTCCATATACCGAAGCATCTGCTTGATGCGCTCCCCGTCCCGAAGCTCCTTGGCCGACAGCCGTGTCTGAGGCGGGCGCCTGCCCGCCAGCAGGCAGATAACCCTGGAGAGCTCCTCCCGCACCGTAAACTCATATCCCAGCTCCTCACCGGAGCAGGAGCGCCAGGCCTTCTGCAGAGCCGCAAGTGCCTGTCCCTGCCAGGGAATCTCCGGATCCAGAACGATGGCTTTGACCTGGCCGTCCTCCAGAAGAGGCCGCAGATAATTCTGCCAGAAAATGCTGTCCAGGCTGCCGCCAATCAGGCGGGGGTGGAACACGACTGAGCAGAGACGGCTCTGCCCCGGTTCTCCGGCCCGGGCCTCATGGACCACTCCGCCATTGATGAAAATCCCCTGTCCCTCCTTAAGGCAGTGATTCTCCCCGCCGGTCCGCAGCGCTGCGCTGCCATTCACCACAAAAACAGCCTCCAGCTCCTCGTGCCAATGCCAGTAGACAGACTCGCGGGATAGATCCAGATCATAGCAGGCCACAGGAAAAGCCGCCGTTCCATGGGCGGCAAGCTCCCTGCCTTCAGGTCCTGTTTTTACCGCACAAGCGGACAATGCCATCTCTGCTCTCCTTTATTCCGGAGATTTTATCCTACTTTTTCGGGGATTCTCTCCTATAAAACACAAATGTTTGGTGCTATTATCTTACCATGACTGGAGGAAAATAACAATATGACACACATACTTTTAGCAATTATTTACATCTCATTCATCAGCCTGGGCCTGCCCGACTCCCTTCTCGGGTCCGCCTGGCCCATACTCTATAAGGACCTGCAGGTTCCCGTATCCTACGCGGGCATTCTCTCCATGATAATTGCGGCTGGCACCATCGTATCCAGCTTGTTCAGCAGCCGCCTCATATGGCACCTGGGCACCGGGAAAATAACCGCCATCAGCGTGGCCATGACCGCTCTGGCCCTCCTCGGCTTTTCCCTGAGCCCCTCCTTTGCCCTTCTCTGCCTCTGGGCTATTCCCTATGGACTTGGCGCGGGGAGCGTGGACGCAGCCCTGAACAACTTCGTTGCTCTGTATTTTTCCAGCCGCCACATGAGCTGGCTCCACTGCATGTGGGGGGTAGGCGCCTCCCTGGGCCCCTTCATCATGGGACAGGCCCTGGCCGGAGGCTTTGGCTGGACCGGGGGCTACCGCTTTATCAGCCTGCTCCAGGCAGTGCTCACCGCTGTGCTTCTCCTCAGCCTTCCCGTGTGGAAGTACCGGCCCGGAGCCTTTTCTGAGCGGAAAAAGGAGATGGAGGCGAAGTCCCAGTCTCAGGATACCCGTGGGGAGGCTTCCCTGTCCCAGGACACCGGTGCGCACAGCTCCGAGATCCAGAATTCCCAGCCCCAGGAGGGCAGCGCTCCCCTCTCCTTTTCACAGGTCTTCGCCCTGCCGAAGGTCAAGACCGCTGTGATCTGCTTCTTCTGCTACTGCGCCCTGGAGCAGACCACTGGGCTGTGGGCAGGGACCTATCTGACCCTGACCCGGGGCGTGGCCCCGGAGACCGCGGCCAGCTGGGCCAGCCTGTTCTATATCGGAATTACGGCGGGGAGAGGCGCCAGCGGATTTGTAACCATGGCGCTATCGGACCGGAAAATGATACGCCTGGGGCAGGCGGTGATCATCTGCGGCATTTTGGCCCTTCTTCTGCCCCTTGGACCCAGGGCCGCCATGCTTGGACTGGTGCTCATCGGGCTGGGATGCGCCCCCATTTATCCCTGCATCATCCACAGCACCCCCGCCCTCTTTGGCGCCTGGGCCTCCCAGGCTGTCATCGGGCTGGAGATGGCGTGCGCCTATGTGGGAACCTGCCTGATGCCGCCCTTCTTTGGATGGCTGGCAGAGCACCTTTTCTCTACGGGGCTCTTCCCCTACTATCTCGCCCTGTTCCTCATCCTCATGCTCCTCTGCAGTGAGCATCTGTGGAGGGGAGCAGCGAGCAGAAGCCCCTCCGATGTGCAGGGGGCTTCTGACAAATTTTTATGATTTGTGCGCGCCCAGCCGTACCTTCTCCAGGTAATGGGCCAGCTCCTCGTCCACGCTCTCAAAAAGATAATTCTTTCCGGCTGGGTCCAGCCTTTCCTGCTCCTCCTTTATCAGGAGGCGGACCCGCTCAATGTCCTCCTTCAAGTCCTTGGCGGACATCAGAAGGCAGCCCTGGCCGTAGATGATCAGCTGCTCTAAGCCGTCCGAGGTGGCCACTGTCACCCGGTTCCTGCGGCCAATCCGGTGGGCCAGCTTCTCAATATACTGGTCTGCGGTCTCCGCCTCCTTGGTGTAGACCACATGGATATTGTGGTAGTCAATGGCCTCCCCTGTATTCCCCGTGACCTTGTAGGCGTCAAATACCAGGATCAGCGTACATTTTCTATACCCCTGGTAATTGCAGAGAATGTCCATCAGCTTCTGCCTCGCCCCGTCTATGGTAATCTTTGACAGCTCCCGAAGCTCCTCCCAGGCAAAGATAATGTTGTAGCCGTCTACCAGAAGGTACTCTTCTTCTTCCTCCTCCGGCTTCTCCTTTTCCCGAAGACTTTTCCCAAAGCGCATCTGCCGGGGGGCCTCCGATGCGTAGGTCCGGGGCTTGATCTCCCCGAAGGTCCGCACAAAGATAGCCTCAAGCTCCTTGTCACAGGCCCAGGAGCCGCCGGATGCCCCGGCAGAGGTTCTCCCGCCTGACATGCTGGACGCTCCGGCTGAGGTTCTCCCATCTGCCCCGGCAGACGCCCCGGCTCCGGCCCTGCCAGCCGCGCCGTCCCCACGGGCCGCCGGCTGTCCGTCAGTCCCAGGGCGGCTTTCTTCCTCCGCCGTCTGAGCCGCCAGGAATTTCGCGCAGGGGCTCTCCACATGCATGTGAGCCTTCACCTGATCCCACGGGACAAAATACCCGGCTCCGTGGGAGCAGAACACGGATCCGGAGGGGTTGTCCCCATCGGCCTCCGGATCATAGCTGGAGGCCGCTATAATTTCCGCTTCATTGTGGCAGGCCTCATAGCCTGCAAACTCCAAGGACAGCCGTCCCCGGCCTTTGGTGTAGGAGGCGGTCTCCATCGGATAATCCCGCATATTCGCCGCCGGAGCCCGGCCTGTGAGCACCGCCGTCTCCCCTTGATGCTTCGGCTCCTCAAAGCTTCCCTGCATCCGGTCAATATCCGCCATGGCCCGGCCCAGGCATTCCTCCGGAACCTCCAGGCGGAAGGCATAGCAGGGCTCCAAAAGCTGGCTCTCCGCCTCCATAAGTCCCTGGCGCAGAGCCCGGTAGGTTGCCTGCCGGAAGTCTCCTCCCTCTGTGTGCTTGAGATGGGAGCGGCCCGCAATCAGGGTGATTTTCATATCCGTGATGGGCGCGCCTATGAGGACGCCCCGGTGCTCCCGCTCCTCCAGGTGGGTGAGGATCAGCCTCTGCCAGTTCCGATCCAGATCATCCTCGCTGACCGCCGACGCAAACTGCAGGCCGCTGCCCCGCTCTCCCGGCTCCAAAAGCAGATGGACCTCCGCGTAGTGCCTGAGGGGCTCATAATGTCCCACCCCCTCCACGGTATTCCGTATGGTTTCCTTGTACACAATATTTCCCGTGTCAAAGGACACCTCCGCCCCGAACCGCTCCCGGATCAGCTCTCTTAGCACCTCGATCTGCACCCGGCCCATGAGCTGAACCTGAATCTCCTCCAGCTCCTCGTCCCAGGCAATGTGGAGCTGCGGGTCCTCTTCCTCCAGCTGGCGCAGTTTTTCCATCATCCGGTGGGCGTCCCAGTCCTCCGGCAGGATGAGCCGGTAGGTGAGCACCGGCTCCAGGATGGGCCTCTCTCCCTCCGGCTCCGTCCCCAGCCCCTGTCCCGGGCGGGTGGCAAGGGGCCCTGTCACCGCGCAGACCTCCCCGGCCCGGGCCTCCTTCACCGCCTCAAAGCGGGCTCCGGAGTAGATCCGTATCTGGTTCACCTTCTCCTGCGCCTGGCCGGGCAGGGTGTCCTTTACCCGCAGAATGCCGCTTGTAATCTTCATGTGGGTCAGCCGGTTTCCCTGGCCGTCCCGGGAGATCTTGAACACCCGGGCCCCAAAGGCCTCCCCAGAGCGTTCCCTTCCCCGGGCAGCATCCGGCATGTACGCTTCCATGGCCCTCAGAAGTTCCTCCACTCCCTGAAGCTTTAAGGCAGATCCAAAGAAGCAGGGAAATGCCTTCCGCTCCCGTATCAGCCGGGCCGTGTCCTCCTTCTCTATCCCGCCCTCCGCGAGATACTTCTCCAGCACCGCCTCGTCGCACATGGCAAGGCTCTCCGCCAGCCCCTCCGCATCCTGGGTGAAATCCACACAATTTTCATCCAGGCGGGCCTTTAACTCCTCCAGGATGGCCCTTGCATCCGTTCCCGGCTGATCCATCTTGTTGACAAACACGAAAACGGGAATTTCCCAGCGCTTTAACAGACGCCAGAGGGTCTCCGTATGGCTCTGCACCCCGTCGGCCCCGCTGATGATGAGCACCGCGCAGTCCAGCACCTGAAGGGTGCGCTCCATCTCCGCCGAGAAGTCCACATGTCCCGGCGTGTCTAAGAGGGTGACGGACCAGTCCCCCAGGGGGACTACCGCCTGTTTGGAAAAAATGGTGATTCCCCTGGCCCGCTCCTGCTCGTAGGTGTCCAAAAACGCATCCCGGCTGTCCACCCGCCCCAGTCTGCGGATGCTTCCCGTCAGATAGAGAATGGCCTCGGACAGAGTGGTTTTCCCGGCGTCCACATGGGCCAGCAGACCCGCACATATTCGTTTGATTGGCTTCTTCTCTTGCTGTTCGCCCATAAAAAGCGCCCCCTCTCGTGAGAACATACTTGAGATAGTATAGCACAAGAGGAGGCGTTCGTCGAGGCGTCAATTAAGGATGCGCTGTGTTGTTGTTACGTTTTGAAAACATCTCCACCGTGTTCTGCCGTGTATTTAGTTGTCAATGTACCCGTGAAGGGAAAATAGCCTTCTTATAGGTACTGACAAAAACCGGCGCAAACGGGCATAGGCAGAGAAAATTAGCAGAATTTTTTTGCCAGCCGCTTCAGCCCGTTGCGGATACTGCGGCGGACGCTGCCGGGATCAACGCATGGGATACAGTCGCCTTTTCAATGCCATTGCCATAGTCCAGAGAATAGTGGGCCTTGTGGCGGTACATACGGCGCTCATAAGCCGCCTCCATCCGCTGGGCAGCCCGGATGGCATCCAGCATTATCACAGACCGCATCGGTTTACTCTATATCAGTTTCCTCATCCATATAAAAATCGAAATCTTCCTCAAAGCCATCTTCCAATTCATCCAGTTCTATCCTGGGCGGGAACCGCATTTC
>CALWMT010000148.1 GCA_944382045.1 uncultured Enterocloster sp.
TCCCCCTTTTTATAAGAAAAAATATCGATTTCTACAGCGGGAAGCCCCTGCTCTTTCTTCTCCTTCGGCGTCCCCCGCCCGAGAGACAGCCCCTCATATTCTCTCTGCGCCCACATGCCGCGGGGAAGGGACACCCGCCGTCCCGCCTGCTTTTCTCTAAGTCCCAGAACCTGCTCCACATGAACAAAGCCTATATCCTTCCCCCCTCCGGCAGTCTCCTTCAATATGCCCAAAAGACCATAGAGCCAGATGATTTTTTCCTGCTCAGCAAAGGCTCTGTCCGCCAGGAAGAAGCTTCCGTCCTCCCTGCGCCTGCCGCAGGCCTCCGCCCACTCCTTTCCCTTCTTTTCCAGATAGCTGTCCGCAAGCCCCGCCAGCATTCCCAGGCGCAGAAGGTTTTCCACCGCCCTTGGATTGACCTCCCGCTCCGCTGCCGGAAGAATCGTATGGCGGATGCGGTTTCTGGTATAGCAGGCCGATGCATTCGAGGAATCCTCCACCCACGCAAAGCCCTTCCCGCGCAGCCAGGCCAGAATCTCCTCCCGCCCTGCCGCAAGCAGCGGGCGGATTATCCGCCCCCGCACCCATGGCATTCCGCTCAAGCCCTTAAGGCCGGAGCCTCGCAGCAGGTTGTGAAGAATCGTCTCCGCCTGATCCCTGCTGTGATGTGCCGTGGCGATCCGCACAGGGGAAGAGTCCCCCTCCTGCGCATCGCGCTCCCAAGCAGAGGCCTCCTGCTCTAAAATCTCATATCGGAGCCGGCGTCCTGCCTCCTCCTCTGACATCCCGCTGTCTCTGGCAAATTTTTTCACATCTGCCTTTATAATATGACATGGGACAGAAAGCGTATCACAGAACGCCTTCGCAAATTCAGCGTCCCGATCCGCCTCCTGTCCCCTAAGTCCATGGTGCACGTGTACTGCGCGCAGCTTAAGCTCCATCTCCCCCTCCAGCTCCTTGAGAAGTCCCAGAAGGCAGACGGAATCCGCTCCCCCTGACAGCGCAGCTATCACCCGGCTTCCCGGCTCCAGCATATGATGCTCTCTTATCGTCTGTTTTACCTGCTCCTTCAGCATGTCCATTTCCAATCACCTTATCTTTTGTTCCGGCCGTTTCCAAATCCCTGCTGTCAAAACCGTCATGTCATCCCTGGGCGCAGGGATGCAGCTCACAGCAAAGTCCAAAATCTTCTCTGCCAGCTCCTGGGGCGGCATCTCCTCCATGCCCTCCAAAAACTGGCACATGGACTCCGCCTTATCATCCCCCGGCAGCGCATCCAGAACACCGTCTGTCACCATGACAATCCGATCTCCCTCCCAGAGCTTCCGGGATATCAGAACCGGCTCCGCATCCCGCAGAACCCCCATGGGAACCTGCCCTGCTTCCAGCTGCTCTGCTCCCTCCTGGCCAATGATAAATGTGGGAACCGCCCCCAGCTTCATCACCTCCAGCACCGCTGTGTGCAGATCCACACAGCTCAGATCCAATGTGGCCGGATGCTGTGCACCGGACAGAAGCAGCACCGTATTCACCAGCTTTAAAGCGGATCGGGGGGAGAATCCCGTCTCCAAGAGCTGCTGGGTCAGCTCCACCACCTGCCCGCTCTCCCTGCATGCCTCCTCACCGCTCCCCATGCCGTCAGAGAGGCTCATGATCACCTGGTCCCCCGGACTCTCACAGAAGGTAAAATTATCCCCAGAGCACCTCTCTCCCTGCTTGGGCACGCGGGCCGCTCCGTAGAGCATATGATACGCCCCCTCCTCCTTGAACCGCAGGGCGGCATACTGCCGGTTGATAATGCTTCGGCTGTCCTTTGCCGGACTCCAGATCCCCCCTGCCGCAGCCTGTCCCACCAGCCGGGCGGCATCTCTCGCGGTAACACATCTGCCATTCAATGTCTTCACCGTAAGGTATGCCTCCCTCTGTCCATTCTCATATTCCAGAAGCAGCAGATTGTCCACTGACATGTGGTGTCTGCGGAACAGCCTGCGCAGCTGCCCGCCATAGGCCTCTGATATGTCTCTGGCCTGATCGATCTGATGAGAAAATTCCTCCAGAATCAGTGAAAGCTCCCGAAACTGGGAAATAACCGCATCTCTGCTCTCCAGAAATCGATTTTTCCAGGACAGGTTCATGGTCGCCCGCCCCAGGCTTCGATTCAGCTGCGACAGATAATCCGTCTTTCTGGGACAGCATCCCTGAAAGACCTGGGGCATGTCCCCCTCCTCCACTCTTCCATTCTGCTCAAAGGTACGCAGCAGATAGTACAGATAATAGCTGTCCTCCCGCCCGCTGTCCTCGTACACGCTGCACCGGGCGCAGCTGCCGCACACAAGGGCCGCTGAGGCCTGCATGGCAGCCAGCCCGTCCTCCCGGGTGAGCTGTCCCTCCCGGGATGCTCCCTCATCAAATGCCCTGGCGAGCTTTCCCAGTGATTCCGCCATATCCCCCAGTCTTCTGGCCGTAAAATAATTTAAATCCGTCCTCTTTGCAAACACAAAAAATCCCTCCTAAATCCGCATATCTTTCAGTATACGCATATAGAAGGGAAATATATGTCAGATCTTGGGAGGAACGTGGAAAAATCCATCGTCTCTTTTCGCCACTGTCCCTCTGCGGCGCAGGCCTCTTCAAGTGCCCGGCGGCGCAAGCTCTTACTCTGAGGGCTTCAGCAGAATCTCATCCGGATTCACCAGCCCCAGCTTCTCCTTGGCTGCCTCCTCCGCATACTGCTTTGTCGTCACATAAATCTTATACTCCTCAAGCTCCCTGGCCCGCTCCTCCTCGGCCTCCACCTGCTGCAGAAGATCCTCCTCCTTTGCAGCATATTCACGGTCTGATCTGCGAAGATCCGCTCCCTTAGTATTGATCGCTATAGCAAGGCAGAACACCACAAGGGTGATGCCTAAAATCGCCATGCGGTTGGCCCACTTTTCCCGCCGCACACGTCCTGCTCTCCCATATGGTCTCATCTGTCCCTCACCGTCTCTTTCTCTTTCGAAGCCCTTCTGCAGTCTGTACCCTGCCTGCTTTTTATCATTTTAAAACATTTCCCCGCCTTTTTCAAGCATTGGAATAAAAATCTGCTGACAATCCGGTCATAGAGAATCATCCCCGCAAACACGCCTGCCACCACAAAGGCACGGAAAATTCCATCATTCTGCTCGTAGAGCAGCATAAATGTAAATCCGGCGGCATACAGCCAATAAAGAAAATCCTCAATTCCTGTCCAAAAAGAGCCGTGGCGGACTGCCAGGCGGAGCAGGCGGAGAATATCGTAGGCCATCATAAGCCAAGCCCCTCCGGACAGACTTAAAAGCATCAGCCATGCCTCATACGGGATTCTGCTGCTCATCTATCCTCCCCCCTCACTTAAACAATCGGGTGAGGAAGGACTCCGCAGACCGATGCAGGGCCTCGTTGGAGCTGTAAGCCAGACTGTCCACATTTCCCTCCATATCGACCTCGCCCTTCTCCAGATTCAGGCGGGTTACATGGAGGCCATCACCCTTTATGGTCAAAAGTCCTGCACTGGTGTCCAGCACAATCGAATTCTCATCAAAGGATATCACATCCGAAATGCCTGTAATCGTCCCCACAGACCGGTTTTCCAGAACGATTTTGTGCTGCCGGATGGCTGCGCTCTTTTCCTCCATAAAAAACCTCCCATATATCTAACCTGCGCGCGCCTGCATGGGGCGGGCACGCCTATGTTAAATATATGGGAGGGTTGACCATTCTATGCCCTTTTGAGTGCACAGACTCACAGAAACCGGTAGAGCTCTGCGGCTGCGTCCTTCTTTACAGTCTCCTGCACATCGAGAACCTCTGCCTTCACGGCCTTGGCCCCGAACTGAATCTCGATCACATCCCCTGCCTTTACATTCAGGGAGGCCTTCGCCGGCCTTCCGTTCACCAGCACCCGGCCCGCATCGCAGGCCTCGTTGGCCACCGTCCGGCGCTTGATCAGGCGGGAAACCTTAAGAAACTTATCTAGTCTCATAAATTACTTATTAACCTCATCCTTAAGAGCCTTGCCTGCCTTAAACTTGGGGGTCTTGGAAGCGGCAATCGTCATGGGCTTTCCGGTCTTGGGATTTCTTCCCTCTCTGGAAGATCTCTCAGATACCTCGAAGGTACCAAAGCCAACCAGCTGTACCTTTCCGCCCTTTACAAGCTCCTCAGATACTGCATCCGTGAACGCTTTCACTGCCTTCTCGGCGTCCTTCTTAGAAAGTTCTGCCTTCTCGGCAACTGCTGCGATTAATTCTGTCTTATTCATCAATTTTTCCTCCTAAATATAGTCCGGATACTAATTGTACTTAATCATTTATATCTGTTTTGCTATGGTTTGTCAAGGTTTTTTGGCTTTTTCCTGCATTTTTATATAGTTCCAGAGAGCCGTCCCTTCCTCCGCAGTCTGCACCTTCGCATCGCCGAATACATGCGGGTGCCGGCGGACCATTTTCCGGCATATGCCGTCCACCACGCTGTCGATGGTAAACGCCCCTTTCTCTGCGGCAATCTGGCTGTTTATGAGGACCTGAAAGAGCACATCTCCCAGCTCCTCACACAGGTTTTCCATATCCTGATTGTCAATGGCATCAAAAACCTCCTGGGATTCCTCTGCCAAATGCTTTTTCAGGCTCTCAAAGGTCTGCTCCCTGTCCCAGGGACAGCCCTCCGGCGACCGCAGCTTAGCGGTAATCTCCACCAAATCCGCAAATGTGTACCGCTCCCCATTGTTTTTCACAAAGTCCTTCACGAAAGCCTCCTCTAAGCCCCTTTATTTCTCTTGATCACCTTCAGCCGGGTGAACTCCTCCCGCTCCTTCTCCTCCAGCGCGTTGGAGATGCTCTTTGTCAGCTCCCGGTAGCGGGGAATGGTGATATTCTTTAACGCGTTGGCCCGCTTCTGGGTCTTGCGTATGGAATTGGCCAGGCGGTAGGCAGAATTTTCCACCATAGAGAGCTTGATGGTCAGCTCCTTCACCTTCTCAAAATGGTAACGCGCCTCATCCAGGGTTTCCGTGGTGTTGTTGAGGCCGTAGGCCAGTCCCATAGGCCTCTCCTCGTGCTGCACCAGGGGAATCTCCGTCCCCATGATGCTCCGGGCCTTGATCCTCACATCCTGGTCCACAGGCACGGACAAGCCGATCTCCTGAACATAGTTGATGCCCAGCTCGATGTTGGCCCGCTGCAGGGCCGCGTAGGCCGCCCGGAAGGTGGAGTCAATCTCCGACTGGATGCCCTTGGCCTCATCGATCAGGCCCATGAGCTCCCGTGTGAGAATGTTCCGCTTCTTGTCCATAAGCCCGTAGCCCATGGATGCCAGGCTTAAGGAATTTTTTGCAAGAATTAAATTTCCTTTTGTGGGAAATGAATTGGGATCCACTTGCCTCACCTCCCGGCATTATAATACTGATCCAGAACCTTGGTGTCGATCCGGTCAAGCTCCTCTCTGGGAAGCATCCGAAGAAGCCTCCAGCCAATCTCCAGCGTCTCGATAATGGTCCGGTTCTCGTGCGCGTCCTGGCCCACAAAGGTCTCCTCAAAGGCCTTTCCGAATTCCAGGTACTTCTTGTCAATGGGGGACAGCTCATCCTCGCCGATAACCGAAGCCAGGGAGCGGGCGTCTCCCACCTTGGCGTAGCAGGAAAAGAGCTGGTTTGCCACGTCCTGATGGTCCGCCCGGGTATAGCCCTCGCCGATGCCGTCCTTCATCAGACGGGACAGGGAGGGAAGCACGTTGATGGGCGGATAGATGGACTGGCCGTTCAGCTGCCGGTCCAGAACAATCTGTCCCTCGGTGATGTAGCCCGTCAGGTCCGGGATGGGGTGGGTGATGTCATCGTTGGGCATGGTCAGGATCGGAATCTGGGTCACGGATCCGGGCCGGCCTGCCACAATGCCCGCTCTCTCATAGAGGGAGGCGAGATCGCTGTACAGATAGCCGGGGAAGCCCTTCCTGGAGGGGATCTCTCCCTTGGAGGAGGACACCTCGCGCAGGGCCTCGGCGTAGGAGGTCATATCCGTCAGGATCACCAGGATGTGCATTCCCCGCTCAAAGGCCAGGTACTCCGCCAGCGTCAGGGCAATCTTGGGGGTGATAAGCCGCTCCACCACCGGGTCATTGGCCAGGTTAATGAACATAGCCACGTGCTCTGACACACCGCTCTCCTCAAAGGTGCGGCGGAAGAAATCTGCCACATCGTGCTTCACGCCCATCGCGCCGAACACGATGGCGAACTGCTCATCGGAATCATCTCCCAGGGAAGCCTGCTGCACGATCTGGGCAGCCAGCTGGTCGTGGGGAAGTCCATTTCCCGAGAAGATGGGCAGCTTCTGACCGCGGATCAGGGTAGTCAGGCCATCGATGGCGGAGATGCCGGTGCGGATATAGTTTCTCGGGTACTCTCTGGTCACAGGATTCAGGGGCTGGCCGTTCACATCCAGCTTCACATCGGATATGATATCCCCCAGGCCGTCGATGGGCTGGCCAATGCCGTTGAAGGTGCGGCCCAGCATCTCCTCGGAAACCTCTATCTCCATGGGATGGCCCGTGAGACGGGTGTGGGTATTGCGCAGGGCCATTCCCTCCGTTCCCTCGAATACCTGAATGATGGCCTTGTCCCCGTAAATTTCAATGATGCGGCCAATCTTGTGGGTGTCTCCTCCTACCGTCATCTCCACAATCTCATCGTAGGCCGCGTTCTGCACGCCCTCCAGGACGACCAGAGGGCCATTGA
>CALWMT010000149.1 GCA_944382045.1 uncultured Enterocloster sp.
GCGCTGAAGGCGATTATGGAGGCCATCGGGAAGCTCAAGGATGGAATCTCCATGTGGATTTTCCCGGAGGGCACCAGGAATGTAAACGATAATCTGGCGGATCTGATGGAATTCCGCGAGGGAAGCCTGAAGATGGCGGAAAAGAGCGGCTGCCCGGTGATCCCCGTGGCGATCAAGGGGACCGCGGCTGTTTTCGAGGATCATATGCCGTGGATTCGGCCCGGCCATGTAGTGATCCGCTATGGCAAGCCCATCGATCTGAAGACGCTTCCAAAGGAGGAGAGAAAATTTCCCGGCGCCTATGTGCGGGGAGTGCTGATTTCCATGCTGGAGGATATGGAGAGAAGCCAGGAGGAGAAATGATAATCGGAGGAGATAAGCGGTGGATCTGCAGGAGATAAGAAGCGGCCTGGATGTGATTGACCGGCAGATAGCGGAGCTGTTTGAAAAGAGGATGGAGCTCTGCGCACAGGCAGCCCAGGTTAAAGCAGGAGCCGGAAAATCGGTCTACGATGGAGACCGGGAGAAAGAGACGCTTGAGGCTGTCAGCAGCATGGCTGCGGACGGCTTTGCGAGGCGTGACTTGGAGGAGCTGTTTTCTCAGCTCATGACGATGAGCCGCAGGATGCAGTACCGCATTCTGGCGGATGAGAGAAGAACGGGAAATTTTGGCTTTTGTGCAATAGAGGAGCTGAAGAAGAAGGGGGCCCGGGTGGCATATCAGGGAGTGGAAGGCTCCTATGGCCATGGGGCTGCCCTTCAATATTTTGGGGATCAGGCGGAGCTCTATCATGTGCCGGCCATGGAGGATGCCATGGTGGAGGTGGAGGAGGGACGGGCAGATTTTGGAGTGCTCCCCATCGAAAATTCCTCCGCGGGAGCGGTAAGCAACAATTACGACCTTTTGGTGCGGCATGATGTATATATTGTGGCGGAGATCCAGCTGCCTGTGCACCATGCCCTGCTGGCGCTGCCCGGAGCAGGCCTGTCCGATATCCGCAGAGTCTATTCACACCCCCAGGCTCTGATGCAGAGCGCACAGTATCTGAACTCCCATCGGGAATGGCAGCAGATCAGCGCTGCGAACACGGCTCTGGCGGCGAAGAAGATATGGGAGGACAAGGACATTGCCCAGGCAGCGGTAGCCAGCGAGACGGCGGGACGTCTCTACGGCCTAAAGACGCTGGCCTGCCCGATTAACTTTGACAAGAATAATACAACCCGCTTTATCGTCCTTTCCAAATCCCCGGTCTACCGGAGGGATGCGGACAAGGTGAGCATCTGCTTTGAGTGCGCCCATAAAAGCGGGTCACTTTACAATATGCTGGGCAATCTGATCTACAACCACATTAATATGCTGATGATCGAGTCGAGGCCGATTGAGGGGAGAAGCTGGGAGTACCGCTTCTTTGTGGATGTGGAAGGATCGCTGGGAGACGCAGCGATGCAGAATGCCCTGGCAGGGATTCAGGCGGAGGCCGCAGCCCTGCGTATTTTGGGAAATTACTGACAGCCGGACAGACAGCGGCTGTCATACGAGAGGGAGAGAGAGCGATGGAGGATAAGACATTTCCAGTGGATGAGCTGGTAATTTACCGGAACCTGCGATATGGGGAGCTGTTTAAAGAGATGGCCGCATTGATGGGACTGGGAGGAAGAGAAGAGGGGAGGAAGCCGGATCCCTATTCCTGCGCCGGACAGCTTGTAGAGCTGGCTGCAGAATACGGATTTGAGGGAAACCTCTGGCACTGCTTCCTGGCACTTTGCCTGGCGGAGAATGAAAATGCATATTCTACGGCCTGTGAGATTGCAGGAGCAGCGGGAGGGACCCTGGATCTGCTTGCAAAGAGGGATTATGCAGTCTGGAAGGAGCTGTTTGACGCTGACTTGACGGCGCTGGCGCCGCAGTCTCTCTGGGAGAATATCGCCTGCTATAAGCCAGCGGGCCGGGAGAGCCGGGTTTACAACCGCCGCATCCGGGACCGGATTGTAAATTTGGCGGTGCAGCTGGAGCAGTCTGGGAGTGTGGAGGAGTTTCAGGCTCATGTGGTAGAGTTTTACCGTGAATTCGGCGTGGGAAGGTTTGGCCTCAACAAGGCGTTCCGCGTGGTGGAAAGGGAGGACACCCAGGAGATCCTCATTGACCCCATCATGAATGTGGAGCATGTGTATTTTAAAGATATTGTGGGCTATGACCTTCAGAAGGCAAAGCTCATAGAGAACACCGAGGCCTTTGTGGAGGGACGGGATGCAAACAATGTGCTCCTCTATGGGGATGCAGGCACAGGAAAGTCCTCCAGCGTCAAGGCAGTTCTCAACGAATATTACGGCCGCGGGCTGCGCATGATCGAGGTGTATAAGCACCAGTTCAAGTGTCTGTCGGACGTGCTGGCTCAGATCAAGGACCGCAACTACAAATTCATCATCTATATGGATGACCTGTCCTTTGAGGATTATGAGCTGGAATACAAATACCTGAAGGCAATCCTAGAGGGCGGCTTGGGCAAGCGGCCCAGGAATGTACTGGTCTATGCCACCTCCAACCGGCGCCATCTGATCCGTGAGAAGTTCAGTGACAAGAGGGAGCTGGACGATGAGCTTCACATGAATGATACGGTGCAGGAAAAGCTGTCCCTGGC
Source organism: uncultured Enterocloster sp. (assembly GCA_944382045.1). GTDB lineage: Bacteria > Bacillota > Clostridia > Lachnospirales > Lachnospiraceae > Enterocloster. The sequence continues at coordinate 2,640 of CALWMT010000149.1, forward strand.
GTCCCGGTTTGGCGTGACGATCTACTATGGATCGCCTGACAAGCGGGAATTTGAGCACATTGTCGGGACGCTGGCAGAGCGGTACGGCGTGGATATGCCCAAGGAGGAGCTCTATCTGGAGGCCAATCGGTGGGAGCTGACCCACGGCGGGCTGTCCGGACGTACGGCAGCCCAGTTTATTACGTACCTGCGGGGCAGAGCGCCTGCAGGGGAGGAGGCATAGCGCGGCCTGCCTTACTGCGATTTTACATGAAATTTACTTAAAAATTACTTGGATTATACCCGGCGGACGGAAAAGTCCATTACAATGGTTTTGACGTGTAACCGATAAGCACTCATAAGGAGGAAGGAAAAGTGGCTATACGAATGTTTGCGGCGATCGATGTGGGCTCCTTTGAACTGGAGATGGGAATCTACGAGATGGCCTACAGGGGAGAGATCCGGTGTGTGGATCACCTCCGCCATGTGATTCCTCTGGGAAGGGACACCTTCAGCCAGGGGAAGATCAGCTATGAGCTGGTGGAGGAGATGTGCCAGGTGCTCATGGATTTTACCCGGATTATGAAGGCATATAAGGTGAAGGAATACCGGGCTTACGCCACCAGCGCCCTGCGGGAGGCAAGGAATAACCAGATTATTCTGGACCAGATCCGGGTCCGGACAGGACTGCAGGTGCGCATTATCAGCAACTCAGAGCAGCGCTTTATCAGCTACAAGGCCATTGCCTCCAAGGAGGCAGAATTTCATAAGATTATTCAGAAGGGAACAGCCATCGTGGATGTGGGGTTTGGCAGCGCCCAGCTCTCCCTTTTTGACAAGGAGACGCTGGTGACAACCCAGAATCTTCCCTTGGGCGTACTGCGGATCCGCAGCCTTCTTGACCGGATCCCGGCTACGGTGAAGAACCACCGGGAGCAGATTGAGGAGATAGTAGACAATGAGCTTTTTACCTTCCGGAAGATGTATCTGAAGGACCGGGAGATTACCAATCTTATCGGAATTGGCGAGACGATCCTTTACCTTCTGCGCCGCATGGAGGTAAAGGTCATAGGAGACAAGATTGATGCGGCAGCCATGAACCAGTTTTATGAGCGGCTGAGCCAGATGAATACGGAGCAGATTGAGGAGCGATTTGGGGTAAATAACGAATATGCGTCCATGATCCTTCCGGGAGCAGTGGTGTACAAGCGGATCCTGGAAATCACAGGAGCGGAGCTCTTCTGGATACCGGGTATCCGCCTGTGCGACAGCATTGCAGCGGAGTATGCGGAGGACAATAAATTCATTAAGTTCAGCCATAATTTTGAGAATGATATACTGGCGGCCTCACGCAATATGGCCAAGCGGTATAAATGCCATGCCAGCCACAATCAGGTCCTGGAGCAGTATGCCACGCAGATCTTTGACAGTATGAAAAAATACCATGGTCTTGACAGCCGCCACCGCCTTCTTCTGCAGATCGCGGTCCTGCTCCATGCGTGCGGGAAATTTGTCAGCATTCGAAACTCCAACGAGTGCTCCTACAACATCATCATGTCCACGGAGATCATCGGCCTGAGCCATCTGGAGCGGGAGATCATTGCAAATGTGGTCCGCTACAATATCCGGGATTTTGATTACAACCGGGTGGAGCTGGAGACGCAGATGCATCAGGGCGGGGATTATGGGATGAGCCAAAACGAGATCACCATTCTCATCGCGAAGCTTACTGCCATTCTCCGTCTGGCAAACTCCATGGATCGGAGCCACAGAGGAAAGCTCACAGACTGCCGCATGACGGTGCGGGACGGGGAGCTGGTAATCACAACGGGATATAAGGGAGATCTGGCCCTGGAGAGGTCTTCCTTTGAGCAGAAGGCGGACTTTTTCGAGGAGATTTTTGGAATCAGACCTGTATTAAAGCAGAAGAGGAGTGTGTGATATGGCAGAGACAGTGCAGAAGGGACAGGAGCAGCAGTGCCCAGATTTTGCAGCAAATCCATCCAATTATGTGAATAGGGAGCTGAGCTGGCTGGAATTCAATTATCGGGTGCTCAGCGAAGCCAGGGATAAATCCATCCCCCTCTTTGAGCGGCTGAAGTTTTTGAGTATTACTGCGTCCAATCTGGATGAGTTTTATATGGTCCGCGTGGCATCCCTAAAGGACATGGTTCATGCGAAGTATACCAAGCCGGATATCGCGGGACTGACGCCTCAGGAGCAGCTGGACCAGATCAGCGCAAAGACCCATGACCTGGTGGATATGCAGTATTCCACCTACAACCGTTCGCTTGTGCCGGCGCTGCGGCAGAACGGCCTGCGCGTGATCATGGCGCATGAGGATCTGACGGAGGCAGAGGCTGCCTATGCGGATGAATATTTTCAGCAGAACGTGTATCCGGTGCTCACTCCCATGGCCTTTGACTCCTCACGTCCATTTCCCCTGATCCGCAATAAAACACTAAACATTGCGGCTCTTCTCAAGAAGAAGGCAGGCAAGGGAGGGGAGCTGGAGTTTGCTATGGTGCAGGTCCCCTCGGTGATTCCGCGGATTGTGGAGCTTCCCAGAGAGATGGACGAGGACGGCCGGGAGGTCCGCGTGGTGATTCTTCTGGAGGAGATCATCGAGCGGAACATGCCAACCCTGTTTTTGAACTACGATATTGTTGCCGCCCACCCCTTCCGCATTATGCGCAATGCGGATCTGACCATTGACGAGGAGGAGGCGGTGGATCTGCTGGAGGAGATTCAAAAGCAGCTGAAGAAGCGGCAGTGGGGAGAGGCCATCCGCCTGGAGATTGAGTCAAACGTAGATAAGAGGCTCTTAAAGATTCTGAAGAAGGAGCTGTCCATCAGCGGCCAGGATATCTTTAATATCAGCGGGCCCCTGGACCTGACCTTCCTCATGAAGATGTACGGGCTTCCGGGCTTTGAGAATTATAAGATTCCGCCCTATACGCCGCAGCCTGTGCCGGCGCTGATGAACGACGACGATATTTTTTCCAATATACGGAAGGGAGATATCCTGCTCCATCATCCATACCAGAGCTTTGACCCTGTGGTGAATTTTGTGCGCAGTGCGGCCAGGGATCCAGAGGTGCTGGCGATTAAGCAGACCCTGTACCGGGTGAGCGGCAACTCGCCGATTATCGCGGCTCTGGCAGAGGCTGCTGACAATGGGAAGCAGGTGTCGGTTCTTGTAGAGCTTAAAGCACGGTTTGATGAGGAGAACAACATTAACTGGGCGAAGAAGCTGGAGAAGGCGGGCTGCCATGTGATCTACGGCCTGGTGGGCCTTAAGACCCACAGCAAGATTACGCTGGTGGTGCGGATGGAGGAGGACGGCATCCGCCGCTATGTCCATCTGGGCACAGGAAATTACAATGACTCCACTGCTAAGCAGTATACAGACTGCGGCATTCTCACCTGCGATCCCCAGATCGGTGAGGACGCCACGGCAGTATTTAACATGCTGTCCGGTTACTCGGAGCCCCTCTCCTGGAATAAGCTGATTGTGGCACCGCTGTGGCTGCGGAAGCGGTTTCTGCGCATGATACGCAGGGAGGCAGAGAATGCCCGCAGAGGACGGCAGGCCTATATCAAGGCGAAGATGAATTCTCTCTGCGACAAGGATGTCATCACCGCGCTGTATGAGGCGTCCTGCGCCGGAGTCAAGATAGAGCTGGTGGTCCGGGGCATCTGCTGCTTAAAGGCAGGCGTGCAGGGCTTAAGCGAGAACATCTCGGTCCGCTCCATTGTCGGCAATTTCCTGGAGCACAGCCGTATCTTCTGCTTCTGCAATGATGGAAGCCCGGAGGTTTATATGGGCAGTGCGGACTGGATGCCTAGAAATCTGGACCGCCGGGTGGAGATCACCTTCCCGGTGGAGGACCCGGAGCTCAAGAAGCAGGTAGTCCACATTCTGGAGGTGGAGCTGGAGGACAATGTGAAGGCGCATGTGCTTCAGCCCGACGGCAGCTATGAGAAGGAGGACAAGCGGGGCAAGGTCCTGGTCAATTCCCAGGAGCAGTTCTGCCAGGAGGCTGTGCGCATGGCGCAGGCGTGCCGCGAGGATGACGGCCCGGAGCTCACTCGAGTGTTTCGGCCGATTGAGAGCAGCGGGGTATAA
>CALWMT010000150.1 GCA_944382045.1 uncultured Enterocloster sp.
GATTAAGAAGCATTTCCCCATGCTTCTCGATAATATGTCCACCACGGTTTCTCCCATGTGCGCGGTGTCCCGGATGTTAAAGAGCCAGGATCCGGGTGTGGTGACCGTATTCATCGGCCCCTGCACGGCGAAAAAGAGCGAGAGCCTTGACCTGAATATCAAGGACAATGCGGATTATGCCCTGACCTTCGGTGAGGTCCGCGCCATGATGCGGGCAAAGGGCGTGGAGCTGCAGCCTGCGGAGAATGACTACCAGGAGAGCTCCACCTTTGGCAAGCGCTTTGGAAATGGCGGCGGCGTGACTGCGGCAGTGCTGGAGTGCTTAAAGGAGATGGATGAGAACACGGACATCAAGGTTGCCCGGTGCAACGGAGCCGCTGAGTGCAAGAAGGCCCTGCTGCTTATGAAGGTTGGCAAGCTGCCTGAGGATTTTGTGGAGGGCATGGCCTGTGTGGGCGGCTGTGTGGGCGGCCCCAGCAAGCACAAGACAGAGATGGAGGCCAAGAAGGCCAGAGACCAGCTGATCGCCCAGGCGGACGATCGGAAGGTGCTGGAGAATCTGAAGAAGTATCCGATGGATCAGTTCTCAATGCACAGACACTAGACATCTGAAAAACGTTTTTGCAGACAGATACCCCCGCAGGGCGCATTGCAGCAGGCCCGGCGGGGGTTTTAGTTTGTTAAGTTCTTTGTTCGTCGATTTTTAACAAAACACAAACGCATTTTTTAACAGAACGCCGGTTTTAAACTAAACGGAGCTATAAACTTTACAATCATATGCGGCTTTGTTATAATTTACTAAAACGTTTTTATTAATAATTTGGCGATATTTATGTGAATGGCATGAATTAAAGGAGGATTTTGTATGATTATAACAAAATTTGAGAGCTGGTGGGTAGAGCGCGGTAAATGCCTGTTTGATGAAAAGCGGCAGGGCGGAGCCAAGATGGGCTGGGATGTAATCGCTATCAAGCTGACAACAGATACAGGCATCGAGGGAATCGCCACCTGTATGGCGGCAAGAAGCGGCGCGGTCAGCGAGTCCTATCTCCAGGAGAGCATTGCTCCGGTAGTTTTGGGAAGAGATCCTCATGACCGGGAGGCTATTTTTCAGGAGCTGTGGGTAATCGACCGGCACGAGGCCTTTTTCCCGGTATTTCTTCCTGGACCTGTGGATGTGGCCCTGTGGGATATCTGCGCAAAGGAGGCGGGGCTTCCGCTGTACAAATATATAGGCGCTTACAGGGACAGCCTGCCGGTGTATGCAAGCAGCAATTTTCTTCCCACAGTGGATGACTATGTAAAGGAAGCCCTCTACTATAAGAGCAAGGGAATTAAGGGCTATAAGGCGCATCCTGCGGGACCTGTGGAATTTGACATGAAGGTCCATGCGGCGGTCCGCGAGGCTGTGGGGGATGACTTTATTCTCATGACAGATCCGGTAGGAGATTATACCTTGGATGAGGCAATCCGGGTTGGACGCCATCTGGAGAAATTAAATTATAAGTGGTTTGAGGAGCCCTTCCGGGATTTTGAGCTCTATAAGTATTCGGAGCTCTGCCGTGTGCTGGACATTCCGATTGCGGCTACAGAGACAACCCGAGGCTGCCACTGGGGCGTGGCTCAGGTGATAGCCCAGCGGGCCGCGGACATTGTGCGGGCGGATGTGAGCTGGAAGGACGGCGTGACCGGCACGCTGAAGATTGCTCACATGGCCGAGGGATTCGGACTCAACTGCGAGATTCACACCACCACCATGAACTATATGGATATGGTGAATCTTCATGTGAGCTGTGCAATTAAGAACTGCCAGTATTTTGAATATTTTGTGCCGGAGGACAATTACCGCCTTCCCATGAAGGGGGATCTGCCTATTGACGAGAATGGCATGATCCATGTACCCAATAAGCCGGGCGTAGGTGTGGAGCTTGACTGGGATTTGATTAAATCCGCATGCCACAATTATATCTGCCAGGAATACAGGGGCTAGGCGGACACTGCTATAAAAAGAGGTTCCGATACTGCTCGTGCTCATACATGACCAGGTTGCTTTGCAGGACCACCTCGCTGCCCACATAGATATTTTTCTGCTCGGGAAGCTTTCCGCTGGCCAGATATTCTGCCAGAGTCCGGATGCCCACATAGCCCTGGGCGTAGGGATTTTTCTGGATCACATTGTTGAGTATGCGGCGCCGGATTTGGTCAGAGATGATGGGGGAGATGTCTGAGCCGACGGAGTAGACGGCTCCTGCCTTGCCGCTCTCCTCCAGCGCTCTCCCCAGAAGGATGGTTCCCTGGGAGTAGACACTGCAGCAGGCGGCTACATCCGGCCGCAGAATGCCATTGAAAATATTGATGTAATTCTGGTGCTCCATGGACCAGGAAAAATCCTTGTAGATCAGGTTGGGGTGATGATTTTCGGACATGTAGTCTTCAAAGCCCTTTACAATCAAGGCATGGGCCTCCCAGCGCGGATTTCCGGCGCACATAAAAATGCTTCCAAAGTCCGGAATATGGCTGGTGATCAGCTCTGCCATGGTGCGTCCGATGACCTCATATTCGGGGCGGACGCAGCAGAGAGAATGGCACTGGGGGTTCTCCGAGGAGATAAGGACAACGGAGATGTCCTTTCGGCGGATCTCCTCCCATTCTTCCGCGGAAATACCGTCAATGTGGCCGATGGTGAGGATTCCATTTATGCTCCCCTCCCTTACCATGGACTTGAGTGTGTCCACAGCGTGCAGCTTGTCTGACTCGGAAAAGGGCAGCTCGATGCACGAGACATTCAGATTGACCTTATGCATGTAGTCATGGATGCCCTTCCAGACAGGAGGGTAATAGTGCTGATTATCGCCGGTCTCTGACGGGAGCAGGAGGACTGCCCGCTGTGTGCTGCGCTTTAGATTGGACGCGAAGGCATTGGGCTGGTAGCCCAGCTCTTCTGCGGTGCGGCGGATTTTTTCGCGGGTTTCATCGCTGACCCCTGCCTTCCCGGTCAAGGCAAAGTGGACGGAGCTGATGGAGACGCCGGCCGCTGCGGCCACGTCCCGGATGGTAACTTTCGTGTTCATAGGCGGTTCCTCTCTGCAGGGTGTTCGAAACAGCTGTATTGAAGTTCAGTATAGCAGAGGAGCGTATAAAAAGCAAACAGCAGCAGCTATAGAAAATAAGGAGGATTTTAGTTATGGCTTCTTGGAAAAATGATGAAGAAATGTTTCAGCTTATGAAGGAAAAGCTTTATACTCCTGTAGTGGGAGATATTCTGGATCAAATGGGCTATACGCATCAGTTTCTGCCCGCAGAGATTCGGCCCTTGGCCGCGATGGTTCCCACGGCCCCCTTTGTGGATCCGTCCCAGCCAGACAACCGCCTGAAGCTTGCAGGCTACGCCTGCACCGTGCTTGAGAATGATGTGTTTGGAGCGCCGAAGAAGCCCTTTGGCTATCTGACAGAGGCCTTGGATCAGCTAAAGCCCAATGAGATTTATGTTGCCACGGGAGCACACAACAGCGCGCTGTGGGGAGAGCTCTTAACCACAACGGCAAAGACCCGGGGAGCAGCGGGGGCAGTGGTGGATGGATACACCAGGGACACACCGCAGGTGCTGGGCCTGAATTGGCCGGTATTTGCCAGGGCCTGCTGGGCACAGGATTCCAGTGTGCGCACATACGTCTGTGATTTCCGCTGCACCATTGAGATTGGCCAGGTGACTATCCATGATGGGGATCTGGTGTTCGGCGATGTGGACGGCGTGCTCATCATTCCGAGAGAGGTGCACGAGGAGGTGCTGGAGAAGGCACTTATCAAGGCCTCTGGGGAGAAAAAGGTGCGCAAGGCCATTGAAAATGGCATGAGTGCCACGGAGGCCTTTGCCACCTTCGGGATTTTGTAATGAGGAGCAGAGTGCCGTGACAGCCTTTCAGATTGATTTTTCAGATAATGTGGCGACAGCTCTGGAGGAGATTTCTCCGGGATGGGTAGAGCTTCGGGGCGACGCGCAGACGGCCGGGCTGGAGGCCATGGAAAAAATTCCGGAGGGACACAAGATTGCCCTGCGGGATATTGCACAGGGCGGGGATATCATAAAGTATGGTGTGCGGATTGGGCGGGCGGCAAAGCCGATTTTTAAGGGAAGCTGGGTTCACCTCCACAATATCCGCAGCGTGTATGATGAGCGCTCCAGCCATTTGGACGCGGTGACGGGAGCACCGAAGGATACGCGCTATGAATGAGTGCGGAAGGCCCGGGAATACTCGGTACGGACGGGTATTTCCGGGTATTTTATGCTTTGGCAGGCGGAAAACGGGAGAAAGGATGAACGGATAATGGAGCTTAAGGATATGCGCTGGCTGGGATATGCCAGAAAAAATGGAGCCAAAGGGATACGCAGCCGCGTCCTGGTGGTCTATACGGTGAAGTGCAGTGAGTTTGTGGCTCGCCGTATCTGTGAGGAGGCAGCCCACACGGATGTGGAGGTCCTGGGCTTTGATGGATGCACGGATAATCAGTACGCTGTGAATCTGCTTATCAGCCTGATCCGTCATCCCAATGTGGGCGGCGTCCTAGCTGTGGGCCTGGGCTGCGAGTACGTGCAGCCCGAGTGGCTGGCTCAGATTGCCGAGAAGGAGGGGAAGGAAGCGGACTGGATGTTTATTCAGGACGTGGGCGGTACGAGAAAGGCCGTCGAAAAGGGTTTAAAGAGCGTCCGCACTATGCTGGAACGGCTGAAGGATACGCCCCGTGTTGAGATGGGCTTCTCCGATCTGGTGATCGGCGCAGAGTGCGGCGGCAGCGACTACACCAGCGGGCTTGCAGGAAATGTGACGGTGGGCCGCTTCTATGACAAGCTGGTGGATATGGGCGGCACTGCTATTTTTGAGGAGATTGTGGAGGCTGTGGGTCTTGCGGAGCTTTTGGAGAAGCGGGCGGCAAATGATAAGGCCAGGCGGGAGCTGCGCTATACCTACGACAAGGCCCTGGATTACTGTAAGTCCGTCCGTCAATACTCGGTGAGCCCGGGAAATTTCGCAGGAGGCCTCTCCACCATCGAGGAGAAGAGCATGGGCGCGGTGATTAAGAGCGGCAGCCGCCCCATCGAAGGGGTTATCAAGGTGTCCTGTCCGCCTCCACGGAAGGGGCTGTGGCTTCTGGATTCTACACCGGACCCCTACTGGATGCAGTTTGGCATCACCAACCCCAATGACAGCGAGGGACTGATGGACCTAATCAGCTGCGGAGCCCATATTGTGTTCCTGGTGACGGGAAGGGGAAGTGTGGTGGGCAGCGCGGTGAGTCCCTGCATCAAGATTACGGGAAACCACCACACCTATGTGCGGATGGAGGAGGATATGGATTTTGACGCCAGTCCGGTTCTGGCCGGCGAGTGCAGCCAGGACGAGATGGCCCTGCGCCTGGGGCGGATGGCGGCGGCCGTGGCGGGCGGACAGGAGTCAAAGAGCGAGGCATTGGGCCACCGGGAGTATTTTATTCCCTACAAATATCAGGAAAAGCAGGTCTGCTTTAAGGCATGCGGACAGGAAGCATAAGCAGGAGGTAATTTGGAGATGGCGGCATTTACAGAGCAGCAGATGAAGGAATTTTCCATGGCAAAATATTATTCCCTGGAGGGGCAGACGGCAGTGGTGACCGGCGGTTCCACCGGGCTTGGCCTGGCCATTACCCGGTGCCTGATAAGCTCCGGCGCCAAGGTGGCGGTGCTCAGCATGGAAAGCGAGGAGCAGGCTGTGGAGGCCCTTAAGGAGTTCGGGGAAAAGGCGGTCTATTACCGGTTTAACATCACGGAGACGGACAAGACCCAGGCCATGGCGGACAGGATCGTGGCGGAGCAGGGCCCGGTGAGCATTCTGGTGAACAATGCGGGGAACCACTGCAAGAAGTTTATCTGGGACATGAGCGTGGAGGAGTACGTAAATGTGCTCAATGTCCACCTGGTAGGCGCATTTGCCCTGACAAAGGCCCTGGTGCCCCAGATGAAGGAGCTGGGCCGCGGCCGTATTCTGTTCCAGGCCAGCATGACCAGCTACATCGGGCAGCCCCAGGTGGCGGGCTACTCCACGGCCAAGGCCGGATATCTTGGCCTTATCCACACCCTGACCGCGGAGCTTGCGGAGTACGGCATCACAGTGAATGCCATTGCGCCCGGCTGGATTGACACCCCCATGTTCCACAAGGCCACGGACAACGACGCGCCTCGTCTGGCGAAGATTATGGGCCGAATCCCGGCAAAGACCGTGGGTGATCCCATGGATGTGGGAATGTGCGCGGCATTTTTGTGCAGCGAGGCGGCTCGCTATATCAGCGGAACCTGCGTGCCGGTTGACGGCGGCGCGCTGATTGGATTTTAATTACACATTTGCTGCGGGGAAAAGAGCTTGGGGCGGCGAGCTGCGGAAAGGGAGACAGTACAAAATTTGTGCTTCTCTCTTTCCGTTTTTTCTTGCGGTGTCCTGTATCTCGTGTTATGATAAGTCCATCAAAAACCTTTAATCCTATTTAATTCTCGGCCGCAAAGGCCTCTGTCAGTCATTTCCGGTGTCATATCTTTTAGCTGCAGCTCGGACTGCCGCGAAAAAGGATCCTTCGATTTCGAAACTATCCCGGACAGAGATTTACAGAAAGGAAAAAATGCTGTATGATGAAAGGAGAAAATGCTTATGGGCAAAATGGCAGCGAGACGAAGCTATAAGGACAG
>CALWMT010000151.1 GCA_944382045.1 uncultured Enterocloster sp.
TGGAGGCCGGAAACCGTACGGGGAAGGGCAGCAGCCTTTTTAAAATCGGCCCGCTGAAAATGCTGGGGGACGGCTCTCTGGGCTCCCGGACCGCCTTCTTGAGCCGGCCCTACGCGGATGACGCCTCCACCCGCGGCATCCCCGTGTTCACCCAGGAGGCCCTGGATGAGATGGCGGCCTATGCCAATGCCCAGGGAATGCAGATGGCGGTCCACGCCATCGGGGACGCCTGCCTGGACCGGGTGCTGGCGGCCTATGAGAAGGCCCTAAGGGCCTGTCCCAGGCCAGACCACCGGCATGGCATTGTCCACTGCCAGATTACCCGGCCGGATCAGCTGGCGAAAATCAGCCGCATGAAGCTGCACGTCTACGCTCAGAGCATTTTCCTGGACTACGACATCCACATGGTGCGGGAGCGGGTGGGGGAGGAGCTGGCCTCCACAAGCTACAGCTGGAAGACCCTGCTGCGGGGGCAGACCACCGTGAGCAACGGATCTGACTGCCCGGTGGAGCTGCCAAGCGTGGTGGCCGGCATTCAGTGCGCGGTGACCCGGACGACCCTGCGGGATCACGTGGGGCCCTATCTGCCGGACGAGGCCTTCACAGTGCAGGAGGCCCTGGACAGCTATACCATCGGTGGCGCTTACGCCAGCTTTGAGGAGCAGGTGAAGGGGAAAATTGCCCCAGGCATGCTGGCAGATTTTGTGGTGCTGGGAGAGAACCCGTTCGAAGTTCCGGCGGACCGGCTGAGGGAGATTTCTGTGGAGGAGGTATATCTGGGAGGAAGACGGGTGTTTGAGAGACAGCGGCCAAGAATTTTTATGCACAGAGTCAGTGGTTAATGCTGAAAAAACGTTAAAAAATGGTTGACGTTGTATGAACTACTATTTATAATTATGTAGATGTTTTTACAAATTTAATCTTGATTATAAAAAAGAGGTTTGGGAGAATTGCCATGAAAACTTGCAAGGAATTGGAGGAGGCTGTCTGCAGGGAATTGAGCATTGCCCGCATGAAGCAGGACGCAGAGGCGTTCAGCAAATGGGAGCGCTATTCCGGTTCACCGGATGGGGAGGCGTCCGTAGACTATCTGATTGGGGAGCTGGACAAGGCAGGCATTGCAAATGAACGGCTCCGCTATGAGCTGCTTAGAAGCCTTCCGGTGAAGGCCTCCGTGACGGTGAAGACGCCGGAGTCCTGGACGATGGAGGCCACGGCGGCTGTGTACAGCGGCCAGGCGCAGGGACTGGAGGGTGAGCTTTTGTGGGACGAGGCCTGTCTGGCGGAGCACCTGACGGACCTGGAGCTTGCAGAGCGCTATGAGAGGATGAAGGGAAGGATCGTCCTCACCTATGATATCAGCTTTTCCTTCTACTATGAGGCGGCCCGCGCAGGGGCGCTGGGAATCGTCGCCATCTGGCCCAAGGAGCTGCACCACCACGACACCATGGGCGGTGTGTGGGGCATGCCGGGAACCAGAGACAGGGATCTCTACCCCTATCTGCCCTATGTGCAGGTGATTGACGAGGATGGGCGCAGATTGCGCCAGCTGGTGTCGGAGGGGCCGGTTACGGTCTCCATGGAGATTGCGATGGACAACCGGGTGGTTACATCCAGCATGCCCATTGCCACAATTCCCGGAAGGAGTGAGAAGTTCGTCCTCCTCAGCGGGCATTACGATTCCTGGTACGAGGGCATGACGGACAACGGGGCGGCCAATGTGCTGATGCTGGAGATCGCGCGTGTGCTCAAGGCGCACCAGGATGAGCTGTACCGGACGGTGGTCATCGCCTGGTGGTCCGGCCATTCGGACGGGCGCTATTCCGGCTCCGCCTGGTACTGCGACCATTATTACGAATATCTGCGGAACAACTGTGTGGCCCACATCAACATGGACATCTGCGGATGCAGGGGGAGCAATGCAGTGCGCTTTGACATGACAGGGATGGAGGGAGATGCCTTCAACGATGCATTCCTGGCGCCCTACAACAGGAGAAAGCCTCTGCCTTACCGGCCTCTTGACCGCTCCAGCGATCAGACCTTCTGGGGCGTTTTGACGCCGGTATCCATTGCGCCGCAGTTCTACATCGACGATGAGACCAAGCCGCAGCCCCAAAGGAGTGAAAACATTTTGGAGCAGCCGGCGATGCCGCCGGCCTTCGGCGTGGGCGGCCCCTTCTACTGGTGGCATACGAAGGAAGACACCCTGGACAAGATTGGCGATGATGTTCTTGCGCGGGACTGCGAGATTGGAGCGCGGCTGGTGTGCCGCTATGCCATGGAAAACCCCCTTCCCCTGGATATACCGGGATTCATGGAGGAGATGGAGCGGTATTTCCGAGCCTTTAAGGAAGCGCTGGATCCCGCCTTCGATGTGAGCCCTGTCCTGGCGGCTATCAAGAGGACCCGCAGGGCCATGGAGCGCCTGACCGCAGCCATGGACGGGCGCAGCGATACGGATGATGTGCTGATGCGGACGGCAGGCGAGCTGGTCCGGCTGAAATTCACCTACTCCAGCCCCTACAAGCATGACTATGCGGTGGAGCATGAGCCCTACGGCGTGTTCGCATCCCTGCTGGGCGTGCACAGGGAGAACACCACAGAGGAGCTGTATCTGATGCACGGCACAGACTTTGTGCGCCAGAGAAATCGGATGGTGTTCCAGCTGAATCAGGTGTGCGAGGCGGCGGAGCTTGCGCTTTACCGCTGGAGGGCAGCGGACCTGGAGGCCTCCAGCGGCCTCGCGGACGGCGTCCACGGCGCATTTTAGGAAAGGACGGTAATCATGGCGCGGTACATAATTAAGAGAATATTAATGGCAATCCCCGTTCTCATCGGGGCGACCTTTTTGGTATTTGCCATCATGGATTTTACACCCAGCGACCCGGCCCGCATCATCCTGGGCAGCAATGCCACGGAGGAGGCGCTGGCCAATCTGCGGGCGTCCATGGGGTTAAATGACCCCTTCCTTGTCCGGTATGGCCGTTTCCTCTTAGGCCTGCTCCACGGGGATCTGGGAACCTCCTACCGAAACAATAAGGATGTGTTTGAGCTGATCCTGGGACGCCTGGGAAATACAGTGGTTCTGGCCACGTCAGGCATCCTGTTTTCTGTGATCGTGGGCATTCCCGTGGGAATCATCTCTGCGATTAAGCAGTATTCCCGGCTGGACAACATCACCATGTTCATCACCCTGTTTTTGATGGCAGTCCCCACCTTCTGGTTTGCCCTGATTCTGGTGATTATCTTTTCCCTGAATCTCGGCTGGCTGCCCTCCTCCGGCATGCAGCACGGGTTCCCGGATAACCTGATCAGCCTGATTCTTCCCACGCTGACCCTGGGATGCGGCTATGCGGCCCTCATTGCCAGGACCACACGGTCCTCGGTGCTGGAGGTGGTGCGGCAGGACTACATCGACATGGCGCGGGCAAAGGGCCTGACGGAGAATGCGGTTATCTGGAAGCATATGCTGAAAAATGCCCTGATCCCCATCGTCACGGTGGTTGGTCTGAACTTTGGAACCCTTTTGGGCGGATCCGTTCTGACGGAATCCATATTTTCCTGGCCCGGCGTAGGGCGGTTCGTGGTGGAATCCATCTCCTACAAGGACACGCCGGCGGTGCTGGGAAGCGTGGTCACTCTGGCAATCCTGTTCACACTTGTCAACCTGGTGGTGGATCTCCTCTATGCCTTTTTGGACCCCAGGATCAAGTCTGAATACCAATCATCGTGGAAGAGGTCAAAGAAAAAATGAATACAGCGAATCAGATAGAAAATCAGGAGATGCAGGAGGAAAAGGTGCGCTCCCTCTGGAAGCAGTCCCTGATTCAGTTTAAGCACAACCGGCTGGCGGTTGCGGGCTTTGTGATCATTCTGCTCTTTATCGTGGTGATCCTTGCGACCATCGGCATTGATCTGGCAACAAACTATGCCTTTTATGACGAATACATTGTCAAGCAGGACCTGACGCTTCGGCTGGCAAAGCCCAGCCTGGCCCATCCCTTCGGCTGTGATGAATTTGGCCGGGATCTGCTTCTGCGGATTCTGTGGGGAACCAAGCTGTCGATGGCCATCGGCGTGGTGGCGATCTCCCTGTCTGTGATCATGGGGGCTCCCTTTGGCATGATCGCCGCATTTTACGGCGGCAAGGTGGACAATGTGATCATGCGCGTCATGGACGTGCTGCTGGCAGTTCCCTACATGCTGCTTGCCATGGCGATCGTGGCGGCGCTGGGAACCAGTACGGTCAATCTGCTGCTGGCCCTGGCAGTTTCCGGCATCGCCAAGTATGCCCGCATTGCCCGCGCAGCGGTTCTGACGGTAAAGGACAGCGAATTTGTGGAGGCTGCACGGGCGGTGGGCGCCAGCGATGCAACCATCCTTTTCAAGTACATTCTGCCCAATGCCCTGGCTCCGATCCTGGTGCAGATCTCCCTGGGAATCGGCGACTCCATTCTGGCAGTAGCGGGCCTCTCCTATCTGGGACTGGGCGTGCAGCCGCCCCAGCCGGAGTGGGGGGCGATCCTCACCACGGCCAGGACCTACATGCGGGACGCGTGGCACATCTCCGTGTTCCCCGGCCTGTTCTTGATTCTGGCGGTAATTGCCTTCAATCTGTTTGGCGACGGCCTGCGGGATGCCTTGGATCCCAAGCTGAAGCGGTAAGGGGGAAAGTGGTATGGAACATTTATTGGAAATAAAGGATTTACAGGTGCGGTATCACACGGAGGACGGGACGGTATATGCCCTAAACCATGTGGACCTGGAGCTGGACGACGGGGAAACCCTGGGACTGGTGGGCGAGACCGGCGCGGGCAAGACCACTCTGGCCAAGAGCATCATGCGGCTCATCCCCAATCCGCCGGGAAGGATCGAGGGCGGAACGATCGAATTTGAGGGGAAGGACCTGCTGGCGGCCAGCGAGAGCGAGATCCGCGGCGTGCGCGGCAATCAGATCTCCATGATTTTTCAGGATCCCATGTCCTCCCTGAACCCCGTGATGTGTGTGGGCGATCAGATTGCCGAGGTGGTCCGGGTCCACGAGAAATGCTCCAAGGAGGATGCCCAAAAGCGCGCTCTCGAGATGCTGGAGACGGTGGGAATTCCTGCGGAGCGCGCCAGCGATTATCCCCACCAGTTTTCCGGGGGCATGAAGCAGCGTGTGGTTATCGCCATTGCCCTGGCCTGCAATCCCCGGGTGCTGATCGCGGATGAGCCCACTACGGCTCTGGATGGGACCATCCAGGCCCAGGTGCTGGACATGATGCGCCGCCTTCGGGACAAATATCACACCGCTACCCTGCTCATCACCCATGATCTGGGCGTGGTGGCACAGATGTGCGAGCGGGTGGCGATTATTTATGCCGGCGAGGTGGTGGAGTCCGGCTCTGTCCACGATATTTTTAAGAGGACCCTGCACCCCTACACGGAGGGACTTCTGGGGGCAATTCCCCAGGTGCACCTCAATGTGCGGCGGCTGAGCCCCATCGAGGGGCTGATGCCGGATCCCACGATTCAGCGCAGCGGCTGTCCCTTTGCGGAGCGGTGCAGATACGCTATGGAAAAATGTCACAGCGCCCATCCGGAGTTCATGACAGTGGGCGATGGGCATAAGGTGCGCTGCTTTAAGGTAGAAGAGGAAATGAAACACACAGGAGGGGAGCAGTGATGGAGCATCAAGGACTTTTGGAGGTCAGAAATCTGAAAAAATACTTTGACACGCCCCGGGGCCCTCTCCAGGCAGTGGACAATGTATCCTTCTCCATTGAGAAGGGAAAGACCCTGGGAGTGGTGGGGGAGTCCGGATGCGGAAAATCCACTCTGGGCCGAACCATTCTCCGGCTTCAGGAGCCCACCTCCGGGGAGATCTGGTTTAAGGGGGAGAACATTGCAGCCTACAACAAGAAGCAGGTGAAGGCAATGCGCTCCAAGCTGCAGATCATTTTCCAGGACCCCTATTCATCCTTAAATCCCCGTATGACGGTGAGCCAGGCCATTGAGGCGCCGCTGGTGCTCCAGGGGGTCTACAGCAAAAAGGATCGGGCCGGCCTGCAGAAAAAGGTGCGGGAGATGATGGATCTGGTGGGACTGGCCCACCGCTTTGCCAACTCCTATCCCCACGAGCTGGACGGCGGGCGCAGGCAGAGAATCGGCATTGCCCGCGCTCTGGCATTGAACCCGGAGTTTGTTGTCTGCGATGAGCCGGTGTCCGCCCTGGATGTGTCCATCCAGGCGCAGGTGCTGAATCTGATGCAGGACCTTCAGGAGCAGATGGGACTGACCTATCTGTTTATCACCCATGATTTGTCGGTTGTGAAGCATCTGTCCGACGATATCGTGGTTATGTATCTGGGACAGCTGGTGGAGCGTGCCAAGCCCCAGGAGCTTTTTGACCATCCGCTTCACCCCTATACCCAGGCGCTGCTCTCCGCAATTCCCATCCCGGATCCCGATATCAGGATGGAGCGGGAGGTACTGCGGGGCGAGCTGAGCTCCCCCATCAATATGGGAGAGGGGTGCCGCTTTGCCAAGCGCTGCCCCCACGCCAGGCCGGAGTGCGGGCAGCCGATCAGGGAGCGGGAGGTGTCCCCAGGGCACTTCGTATCCTGCCATCTGGTGCAGTGAAAAAGCATGAAGGGATAGCAGCGGACCGGAATTGATTCCGGCCCGTTACCATAATGAAAATCTAAGGAGGACTACGAGAATGAA
>CALWMT010000152.1 GCA_944382045.1 uncultured Enterocloster sp.
CCTGGTGCAGGAGATGGGAGTCGACATTGTGACCCTTGCCAGCAATCACGCCCTGGACTACGGAACGGAGGCCCTCCTGGATACCTGTGAGGTATTGGACGGGGCGGGCATCAGCCGAGTGGGAGCGGGAAAGAACCTGGACGAGGCGAAGGCGCCGGTTATCCTTGGAGCCCAGGGAAAAAAGATAGGATTTCTGGGAGCCAGCCGGGTGATCCCGGTGACGTCCTGGAACGCCTCCTCCCAGAGTCCGGGGATGCTGACCACCTACGATCCGGCCATTCTTTTGGAGGAGATTAAAAAGCTGCGGCCCCTCTGCGACTATCTGGTGGTCTATGTCCACTGGGGCATTGAGCGGGACGAGCGGCCCCAGGAGTATCAGAGAGCCCTTGGGCAGCAGTACATCGACGCGGGGGCGGATCTGGTGATCGGAAGCCATCCCCATGTGCTCCAGGGCATAGAATATTATAAGGGCAGGCCCATTGTCTACAGCCTGGGGAATTTCGTCTTTGGAAGCAGCATTCCCCGGACCGTCCTGCTCACCGCAGTCTGGGACGGGGAGGAGACCCGTCTCTCTCTGACGCCGGCTGTGAGCGGAGGGGGATTTACCCGGGCGGTGACAGACGCAGGAGAGCGGGCAGCGTTTTACCAGTACATGACAGAGATATCCTATGGCGTGGAGGTGAGCGGGGAGGGCGTCCGCTCGGTTTCCGGGGAAGCGGGGCAGTAGAGCCGTCCCTGCCAGGTATTTCTTAAGGCCATGGTCCGGTGGAGGAGGTTGAGCACCTCCTTCTTTCGGAGGCTCCACAAGGGGGCAATGAGAAGGCTTCTGGGGCCGTCTCCGGTGAGCCGGTGGACCGTCACCTGGGGAGGAAGAAGCTCCAGGCAGCGGATCAGGCAGTCCACATAGCGCTCCATTGTAAAAAGAGGAAAGGGATCCTTCTGGTACATCAGGGCCAGATCGGTCCCTTTTAGTATGTGCAGAAGGTGGAGCTTGATGCCGTCAATGGGGAGGCGGGAGAGATAGCGCACCGTCTCCTCCATCATGTCCTCAGTCTCCCCGGGAAGGCCCAGGATCACATGGACAATCACAGTGAGGCCGGCGTCCTTAAGGCGGTACAGGCTATCCTCAAAGACAGAAAGCGCATAGCCCCTGCGGATCCGGCGGGCGGTATCCGGGTGGATGGTCTGCAGGCCCAGCTCCACCCAGACCGGCTTCTGCCGGTTCAGCCCTCCAAGGAGCTCGACGACGGAGGGGGGAAGGCAGTCCGGTCTTGTGGCCGCGTCCAGCACAGCGATATCCGGCCGGGCCAGGACAGAGGAAAACAAGGGCTCCAGATAAGAGACAGGAGCGTAGGTGTTGGTGTAGGACTGAAAATAGGCGATATAGGGGCCGTCCTGGGGCATCTTCCCGCGCACACGGGCCTTGGCGGCTTCTATCTGCGCGTCCAGGCCGCTGCCTAAGGGGGCAGCGAAATCCCCGGATCCGCCCTGGCTGCAGAAGATGCAGCCCCGGCTTCCCAGGGTGCCGTCCCGATTGGGGCAGGTCATGCCGCCGTCCAGGGACAGCTTATAGACCTTGCGGCCAAACTGGCGGGTGAGATCATAGGATAGGGAGTGGTAGGGCTTCTGGTCCCAGAGCATGGCGGATACCTCCTTGTGCGCGGCATTGGCCGGATGATGCCAGTATAGCACAGGCAGCAGTGAATTTTCACCTATAATCGAAAAATATCCTATTGTCCTCCCCCATCCCTTGTGCTACACTGACAGGTGAGAAGGTCCGGGCTGCCGGTCCGGACATGAGGGAAGGAGAGGGATTAACAATGGATATTAATGACACAATTCAGATGATTGAGGAGGGAAGGATGGACCGCCTCCTGACAGAGCTTTACGGTGAGGAAAAGCTGGCGGAAAGCCGCGGCAGGTGCCGCATGGTGCTGGAGGGCTACCGCGATACCTTTGGGGACAGCGAGGACGTGCTCCTCTTTTCCTCGCCGGGAAGGACGGAGATAAGCGGAAACCACACGGATCACAATCATGGAAAGGTTCTGGCCGGGAGCATCAATCTGGACTGCCTGGGCGTGGCGGCAAAGAACGCCTCCTGCAAGGTGCGGATCGTCAGCGAGACCTACAAGCAGGACTTTACCATTGACTTAAATCATCTGGAGCCAAGCCCCAAGAAGGCGGGGACTACGGATCTGGTGAAGGGAATCTTGAAGGGCTTTGAGGAGTCCGGCTGCGCGGTGGGCGGCTTCAACGCCTATGTGACCAGCAATGTGATCAGCGCTGCGGGCGTCAGCTCCTCCGCTTCCTTTGAGATGCTTTTGTGCTCCATGCTGAACGTGTTCTTCAACGAGGGCCGGATGGACACCGTGGCCTACGCCCATATTGGAAAATACGCGGAGAACCACTACTGGGACAAGGCCTCCGGCCTGTTAGACCAGATGGCCTGTGCGGTGGGCGGCCTGATTACCATTGATTTTGTGGAGCCTGCGGCCCCGGCAGTGGAAAAGATAGACTTTGATTTTGCGTCCCAGGGACACAGCCTGATTATTGTGCAGACCGGAAAGGGCCATGCGGATTTAAGCGCGGATTATTCCTCTGTGCCGGAGGAGATGAAGCGGGTGGCCGCTTTCTTTGGCAAGGAGGTTCTGGCTCAGGTGAGCGAGAAAGAGGTCATTGACAACATTCCGGAGCTGAGAAAGGCGGCCGGGGACCGGTCCGTGCTGCGGGCGCTTCATTTCTTTGAGGAGAATAAACGGGTGGAGGCGGAGGTGAAGGCACTTAAGGAGAACCGTTTTGAGGATTTCCTGGAGAATATCACAGCCTCCGGCAATTCCTCCTGGAAATGGCTGCAGAACTGCTTTACCAACAGCAATTACCAGGAGCAGGGAATCACGGTGGCGCTGGCTCTCACCGAGCTCTTTATCGCAGAGAAGCAAAGAGGAGCCTGCCGGGTGCACGGAGGCGGCTTCGCCGGGGTTATCATGGCCATGCTGCCCAATGAGCTTGTGGATGAGTATATCTGCTACATTGAGCGGGCTATGGGCGAGGGAAGCGCCTACCGCATGAGCATCCGGCCTTACGGGGCTATCTGCATGAATGACTGCATGTAGCGCAGGATCCCGCCGCATCCCCAGGGGTTCCGAATACCTGCTCGTGGAGCTTTCGGCCGGTGGGGGTGGCCGCAAGGCCGCCCTCAGCGGTCTCTTTCAGGGTGGAGGACATGGCGTCCCCCACCTTTTTCATGGCCCAGATGACCTCGTCCGCAGGGATGGCGCTCTCAATTCCCGCCAGAGCCAGCTCTGCGGCCACGAAAGCGCCGGCCACCCCGGAGGCATTCCGCTTGATGCAGGGGATCTCCACCAGCCCGGCCACAGGGTCGCAGACCAGGCCCAGGATATTCTTCAGGGCGATGGCAACGGCGTGGGAAATCTGCTTAGGGGAGCCCCCGGCAAGCTCTGTGATGGCACCGGCGGCCATGGCCGCTGCGGATCCGCACTCCGCCTGGCAGCCGCCCTCCGCTCCTGCAAGGGAGGCGTTGTTGGCGATGACCATGCCGATGGCGGAGGCAGTGAACATGGCCATCACGCAGTCGTGCTCCGTGCAGCCCCGCTCCGCCTCCATGGTGAGGAGGGCGGCGGGCAGGATGCCGCAGCTTCCCGCTGTGGGGGCAGCCACGATCCGGCCCATGGCCGCGTTGAGCTCGGAGACAGCCAGGGCCCGATACAGGGCGCCGGCCATCAGGGAGCCGGTGAGGGAGCGTCCGCTCTCCGCCGCGCGGCGCATCTTAAAGGCGCTTCCGCCGGTGAGGCCGCTGGTGCTTTTTAAGTCCTCCTGGCAGCCCGGCTCAATGCACTGGCTCATAACCTGAAAATTCTCCCGCATGTGGGCGTAGAGGGCCTCCTCGCTCTGCTCCATCTGCTGGGCCTGCTGGGCGAGAATCAGGGCGGAGATCGTGGTATTGTTTTTCTCGGCGGCATTTACAATGGACGCCAGGGATGAATAGCTGAAATCAAAATCCATGGATGAATTCCTCCTGTCTGAAAAAGCGTTTCCTGATGCGAAGGGCGCTGTCTGAGCGCCTTCGTTTAGATGGGCTGGAGCATGATGCTGGAAAATACATTGTCCAGCGTCTTGATCCGCTCGTTGATCTCCGGGCCGAAGGTTCCGTCCACCTCAATGGTCATCACCGCTTCCCCGCCCCGCTTCTGGCGGGAGAGCCGGAAATTGCAGATGTTGGCCCCGGCCTCGGCCATGACCTCCGTCACAGAGGCGATGGTGCCGGGAGCGTCCCGGTGGAGGACAATAAGGGTTGTCTGCTGGCCGGTGACCGCTACCTCCATACCGTTGATCTCCGTCACAAGGATATTGCCGCCACCCACGCTGCTGCCCAGAAGGCATACGCTGCGCCCGCTGGCGTCCTCCAGGGTGATGCGGGCCGTGTTGGGGTGGGCCCCGTCAATGTCGCCGGTTTCAATCTCCACCGCAAGGCCCTGCTCCTTGGCCAGCTCAGGGGCCTGCCGGATCCGGGGATCATCGGTGGCCATGCCCATGATGCCGGCGATCAGGGCCTTGTCCGTGCCGTGGCCCTTGTAGGTCTTGGCAAAGGATCCGTGGAGGAGGATATGGGCCTTAACAGCGGGAGCGCCGAGAAGGGCCAGGGTGATGCGTCCGATCCGGGCCGCGCCGGCTGTGTGGGAGCTTGAGGGGCCGATCATCACAGGCCCCAGGATATCAAATACGTTCATACAATCAAAATCCGCCTTTCTTTTTGATAGGGAGCTTTATGCCCGAAGGGACGCCTTTGTATCGGCCGGGCTGTCTGTCTGGGCGATAATCAGATTTGCCCCCATAGCGCCGAACCGCACCCGCATGCCCGCGTCAAGCCCGGAGTCCGTTATGATGGCGTCCACGTCCTGCACGGAGCATATTTTCAGAAGGCTGGTGCGGCCGAACTTGCTGGAATCAGCCAGAACCACGGTGCGCCCCGCCAGGCGGTGCATCTTGTTCTGGATGCGCATCTCGCTGAGCCGCTGATCCGTGAGCCCCACATCCGGGTCAATCCCTGTGACGCTCATAAACATGATGTCAATGTGGAAGTTATCAAGGACCGTGGAAAAGGCATCCACCAGGGTGAGCTCGTCCCGGTTCAGAATCCCGCCCAGAAGAATCACGGTGATTCCCGGGTTGTCTGCCAGCAGCAGGGCATTCTGTATGGAATTGGTGATGACGGTGAGCTGGGAGAAGGAATCCCGCAGGGCCATAGCCATAATCTGGCTGGTGCTTCCGTAGTCCAGGGCTACGGACTGGCCCTCCTCCACCATCTGGACGGCCCGCCTGGCGATGGCCGCCTTCTGCTCCAGGTTCTGGCCGCTGCGGGTCTTTAGCGGCACGTAGCCCGCCAGGCCATTTTTCTGATCCTCCCTTGAAAGGGGTACGGCGCCCCCGTGGACCCGGGTCAGCTTCCCCTGGCTGTCGAGAAGCTCCAGATCCTTGCGGATGGTCTCGGAGGATACGTCCATGAGATCCACCAGCTCCGCTGTGTGGACCCGGCCCCTTGTCTCCAGAAGCTTTAATATCTTGTCGTGTCGTTGTCTCGCCAGCATAACTCTGTGCGCCCCCTTTTCAAAAATATTTAGAGCTGTTATACTCTATTATAATGGAAAATCCATTAGAAAACAAGATAACCCAAATGAAAAACCTGGATATAGTTGCGTTCGCAAGTATTATACACAAGAAAACACAAATATAAAAGAGGAATACTGCACAAAATTGGCAATCGAAATTTGGGTACATTGCGAAAATGTTGGTTTTTATTGCGAATATACTTGCAATCCCAATAAAAACCATATATACTTGGGTCATATCCCAAAAGGCCTTGTGAAACAGTGGGAAAAATATGGAAATGAAGGGAGAATTACCAATGACCCAAGAGATGAAACGAAACATCGTAAAAGCAGCTCCCAACCGATGGCTGGTGTTCTGCATCCTGACTCTGTCCGGCGGAATCGCGTTCAAGCTTTCCTCTATGAAGGACATGTTTTATGTGCCCATGCAGGAGTTCATGGGACTGACCAACACCCAGATCGGCGGCGCCATGAGTATGTACGGCACGGTACAGACCATCGGACTCATTGCCGGCATCTACATCTGTGACATGTTCAGCAAGAAATACATGATCGGCTGCTCCCTTATCGGGCTGGGAGCTGTGGGCGTGTACCTCTCCACCTTCCCGGGATACTGGGGCTTTTTGGCGGCCTTCGGCGTGATGGCCATTTTGGGTGAGGTTACCTACTGGCCGGTGCTTTTAAAGGCCATCCGTCTGCTGGGCGACGAGAAGACCCAGGGGCGCATGTTCGGATTTTTGGAAATGGGACGCGGCATTGTGGACGTGATCATCGCCTCCACGGCCCTGGCCATCTTCAGCGCCATGGGCGAGGGCTCTGCGGCCCTGCGGGGCGGCCTTCTGTTTCTGTCTGCGGCCACTGCGGCGGCTGGCGTGCTCTGCCTGATTTTCGTCCCCAACGATGAGAAGCGCATGGGGGAGGACGGCAGGGAGGTAAACAAGGCCCAGGCAGCCTTCGGCGGCATGATGCAGGCGCTAAAGAACGTGGACATCTGGGCGGTTGCCTTAAACGGCTTTACGGTCTACTGCATCTACTGCGGACTTACCTATTTT
>CALWMT010000153.1 GCA_944382045.1 uncultured Enterocloster sp.
CTTGTTTTTCCATTATTATTTCCCTCTTTCTTGCGGGCGGCGGCTGGCCGTCCCTCGCAGTAACACCAATAAAGCAGCTCCGAACGATGCTTAATCCAGCTCAAACTGGCCGGTATAGAGCTGATAGTAGCGGCCCTTCTGTTCCAGGAGCTCCTCGTGGCTGCCGCGCTCGATGATGCGTCCCTTTTCCAGAACCATGATGGCCTTGGAATTGCGGACCGTGGACAGACGGTGGGCGATGACGAACACCGTCCGGCCCTCCATGAGGGCGTCCATGCCCTTTTCGATGAGCCTCTCCGTGCGCGTGTCAATGGAGCTGGTGGCCTCGTCCAGAATCAGCACCGGCGGCCGGGAGATGGCCGCCCTGGCGATGGAGAGAAGCTGCCGCTGGCCCTGGGACAGGTTGGCCCCGTCGCTGTGCAGGGGCGTGTCGTAGCCCTGGGGCAGGCGGCGAATAAAGGAGTGGGCGTTGGCCACCTTGGCTGCTGCGATAATGTCCTCCCGGGAGGCGTCCAGCCGCCCATAGCGGATGTTGTCCGCAATGGTTCCGGTGAACAGATGGGTGTCCTGGATAACCATGGACAGGGAGCGGCGCAGGTCATCCTTCCTTATATGGCGGATGTCGATGCCGTCATAGGTGATGGAGCCTCCGCTTATCTCATAAAAACGGTTAATCAGGTTGATAATGGTGGTTTTTCCCGCGCCGGTGGAGCCCACGAAGGCGATTTTCTGGCCGGGCTTGGCGTAGAGGCTGATGCCGTTCAGGATGATTTTCTCCGGCGTATAGCCGAAGACCACATCGTGGAAGCGGACGTCTCCCTTTAAGGGGATGAGGCGGAAGGGCGGCAGCGCGGGAGAGTCCGCGGCGCCGGGGCGCTCTGCCGGAAGCGCTGCGGCACTGACTGTCTCCGCCTCGGCGCTGTCCGGTCTGCCCGCGGCGCAGCTTTCGGCTTTTAGACCGCCCACCGGCACGCCCTGGGGCACCTTCCATGCGAAATCCTTGGTGTACTCCTTTGACTCGGTCAGGTTCCCCTGGGCATCCGCTGTCACATTGCACAGGGTCACCTCCCCCTCGTCTGTCTCAGGGGCCTGATTCATCATATCAAAAATACGCTCCGCGCCGGAGAGAGCGGCCAGGAGGAAATTAATCTGCTGGGTGAAGCGGTTGATGGGCATGGAGCTCTGGCGCACATACACCAGGTAGGAGGCCAGCGTGCCCAGGTCCGTGAGGCCGGAGAGGGCAAACAGTCCGCCCACGCAGGCCGACACCGCGTAGTTTACATAGCCCAGGGATACCACGGTGGGAATGGTGAGGCCGGAGTAGGTGAGGGCCTTCACTGCCGCCTGCCGGTATGCCTCATTGCGGCGGCAGAATTCCTCGAAATCCTGCGGCTCGTGGTTGAACACCTTTTCGACCTTCTGCCCGGTGACAATCTCCTCCACAAAGCCGTTCACGCTTCCCAGATGCATCTGCTGGCGGACAAAGTATTTCCGGCTTCTGGCGCTGTTGAATTTAATAAATGCAAACATAACCGCCAGGAAGAAGAACACGATGAGGGACAGCCTCCAGCTCAAAATGAGAAGCATGGAGAAGGTGCCGATGATGGTGATAAAGCTCTCAATCAGCATGGTGAAGCTGCCGTTTAAGGCTTCGGTGATGGTGTCCACATCATTGGTAAAGCGGCTCATGAGCTCTCCGTGGGTGTGGGTGTCAAAGTAGGACAGGGGAAGCTTCTGGGTTTTGCAAAACAGGTCCGCGCGTATCTCACCCACCACGGTCTGGGAAATATGCATCATCATCTGCCCGTAGGCCAGGCAGGAGCAGGCTCCTGCCAGATACATGATGCCCATGAAAAGGAGCATCCGCACAAGGCCCGGAATATCCCCGGGGATGATATAATTGTTGATGACCGGCTTTAACAGATAGGTGCCAAAAATGTTGGCGGAGGCGCTTACAGCTACCAGAACGCCGGTGACAAGCATATACCATTTGTGGCGGCCCAGATAGGCCAGGAGCTGAAGCAGAGTCTTTTTTGTGTTTTTCGGGCGGCTGAAATTTAAGTTTCGTGCCATTACAGATTCGCTCCTTCCTGCTGAGAATAGTAGACATCCTGGTAAATGGGATTCTCGGCCAGGAGGCTTTCGTGGGTGCCCACGGCGTTCAGCCTTCCGTCATCCAAAACCAAAATCTGGTCCGCGTGGAGGACGGAGGTGATGCGCTGGGCAATGATGATTTTTGTGGTGCCGGGAAGGCACTCGGCCATTCCCTCGCGGATTTTCGCCTCGGTGGCTGTGTCCACAGCGCTGGTGGAATCGTCCAGAATCAGGACCTTCGGATTCTTGAGCAGAGCCCGGGCAATGCACAGGCGCTGCTTCTGGCCGCCGGACACGTTGACGCCGCCCTGGCCCAGCATGGTGTCAAGACCATTTTCCAGGCGGTCAATAAACTCGTCCACGCAGGCAATCCGGCAGACACGGGCGATTTCCTCGTCGGTGGCATCCTCCTTGCCCCAGCGCAGATTGTCCTTCACCGTGCCGGTAAAAAGCGTATTTTTTTGGAGAACCATGGCGATGGAATCCCGCAGGCCCCGCAGGGGATATTCTGCCACCGGATGGCCGTCTATGTACACTGTGCCCTCGGTGGCCTCGTAGAGACGGGGGATGAGCTGGACCAGCGTGCTCTTTGCGGAGCCCGTCTGGCCGATGATGCCCACCGTCTGTCCCGCCTTAATATGAAAGGAAATATCAGAGAGAACGTATTCCTCCGCCCGGGTATCATATTTGAAATAGACGTGGTCAAAGCGGATATCCCCCTCCGTGACCTGGATGTCCCTTGCCTGCTCCTCGGTGATGTCGATTTCTTCATGCATCACCTCCTCAATCCGGCGCCAGGAGGCCATGGCCCGGGTGATGGTCATGAATACATTGGACACCATCATCAGGGAATTCAAGACCTGGAGCACGTAGCTTAAAAAGCCTGTGAGCTCGCCTACCTGGACGCCGCCCACGGACGGGAAACGGCCTCCGAACCAGAGGATGGCGAGAATGGTGGAATACATCACAAACTGCATGGCGGGCATGTTGAGGGCGGAGAGGCGGAAGGCCCGCTCCGAGGTCCGGCGCAGGTTGTCATTGACCTGGGTGAATTTCTCTATCTCATAGTCTCCCCGGACACAGGACTTTACCACCCGGATAGCCGTGAGATTTTCCTGGATAATCCGGTTCACCTTGTCGATGGCGCCCTGCATCAGGGTATAGAGGGGGCGCACATGGCTGATGATGAGAAAGAGAAGGGTTCCCAGAACCGGGGCCGCCACCAAAAATACCAGGGCCAGCCGGGCATTGATGAGGAAGGAGGCGATGATGGCCGTGGTCATCATCACGGGGGAGCGGAAGCCAGGCCGCAGGCCGGTGGCGATGGCATTCTGAATGGCTGTCACGTCGCCGGTCATGCGGGTGACCAGGGAGGCGGTGCTGAAATGGTCCGTATTCGCAAAGGAGAACTGCTGGAGCTTGGCAAATTCTGCCTTGCGCAGCTCTGCCCCCAGGCCCTGGCCGCAGCGGGCCGCAAATACGGACGCGCCCTGTCCGAGCACCAGGGCCATGAGGGCGAAGGCGCACATCTGAAGGCCCCGCATGACAATATAGCGGGTGTCGCCGTTGGCCACACCCACGTCGACGATGGAGGCCATGACGAGGGGGATGACAAGCTCAAATACAGTCTCGGCCATGATGCAGAAGATGGCCAGGACACAGTCCTTTTTGTAGGGCCTTACATAGGAAAGAAATTCCTTCATGACGAGAATCCTCCTGGAGCATAATGATTGCATATGCAATAGTTGTATATGCAACTATTGTATTGCCAACAGTTCGGAAAGTCAATGGGATTTTCATTGCCTGGAGGGGACAGATATGCTACGATAGGGGTAGAGCGGGAGGTGGCAGCCGATGTTAGAAAAGAAAAAGATTCCTGTAGGGCTTGAGAGCTTTGAGCAAATTCGCAGGGAAAATTTTTATTACGTAGATAAGACAGGATTGATTCGTGAATTGCTGGAAAATTGGGGGCAGGTAAATCTTTTTACCCGCCCAAGAAGATTTGGAAAATCTCTTAATATGAGCATGCTTCAAAGCTTTTTTGAGCTTGGATGTGACCCTCAGCTATTCGACGGTCTCTCTATTTCGAAGGATAACGGTCTCTGCAAGGAATATATGGGAAAATTCCCTGTAGTATTTGTAAGCCTTAAGGACATCGATGCGGGTGATTATAAAACTGCCAGGGGAATGCTTATTAAAGTTGTGAATCAGGAGGCGCGCAGACTGCAGTATCTATTGGACAGTGAAAAGCTTTCCATATACGATAAAAAAATTTTTGCTGCCCTTTTGGAGCAAGAGCTTGATGACGAAACCCTTTATTTCAGCCTGCGGGAGCTTACGGAGCTGCTAAACAAGCATTTTTGCAGAAAAGCTATTCTTCTTATTGACGAATATGATGTGCCCTTGGCAAAGGCAAATGAACGGGGATATTATAGGGAAATGACTGCATTAATCCGCAGTCTGTTCAGTGCGGCCCTTAAGACGAATGAAAACTTATATTTTGCAGTTTTGACAGGCTGCCTTAGGGTAGCGAAGGAGAGTATTTTTACCGGACTAAATAATATGAACATTTTTTCTATCACAGATGGAGATTTGGATGAATACTTTGGATTCACTGACAGAGAGGTTCGGGAGATGCTCCAGTACTATGGCTTGGAAGAAAATTATGAAACGGTGAAGGAATGGTACGACGGCTACCGTTTTGGAAAAGCAGAGGTTTACTGCCCCTGGGACGTGGTCTGCTATTGCAGTAAACATAGGAAAAATAAGAAGCTTCCACCGCAAAATTATTGGATAAATACCAGCGGGAATGAAGTCCTGCGGCATTTTATCAGCGGGATGGCTTCCCAGCGGATGGTTACCAAGGCTCAGATGGAGAGACTTGTAGAGGGGGAGACTGTGCAGAAGGAAATATATCAGGAGCTGACGTA
Organism: uncultured Enterocloster sp.; assembly: GCA_944382045.1. Classification (GTDB taxonomy): domain Bacteria; phylum Bacillota; class Clostridia; order Lachnospirales; family Lachnospiraceae; genus Enterocloster. The sequence goes on from CALWMT010000153.1 coordinate 5,025, forward strand.
TCCCGAATTATATGCATCCTCTGATAATTTGTGGAGCACACTTTTTATGACCGGCTACCTGACCCAGAGAGGAGAGCCGGATGGAAATTTATTTCATTTAGCAATTCCTAACCGAGAAGTCAGAAATATTTTTACGGAACAGATTTTAAAAATGTTTCAGGAGGCAGCGGGAAGGGACGGAGAAGCCTTGGGTGCTTTTTGCAATGCCCTTGAATATGGCCGTGCTGGAGAGGTGGAACGCCGGCTGACCGGATATTTGGAAAAGACCATTAGTATTCGTGATACATTTGCCAGAAAGCCTACGAAAGAAAATTTCTATCATGGGATTTTATTGGGAATTTTGGGCTTTAAGGATGGATGGACCGTGAGTTCAAACCGCGAGGCTGGGGACGGTTTCAGCGATATTATGATACAAACGGAAAACATGGAGAGGGCAATCTTGATTGAAGTTAAATATGCGGAGGACAATCTGGACGCGGTCTGCCAAAAAGCTTTAAAGCAGATAGAAGAAAAGCGATACGGCGAGAGAATGCACCAGGATGGTGTCCAATGTATATTGAAATATGGCATCGCCTGCAGCCGAAAGCACTGCCGCGTGCTTCTCAAGGAGGAGACAATGGGATGATAAAACGCACAGGATTTGCAGAGACGGCGCAGGCGGCGCTTTACTATGAGGTGTGGGAGAAAAGCGTCCCGGCGGGAGCGGATGGGCCGGCGGAGCGGACTCCCCTGGTAATGCTCCACGGAAACGGGGAGGACCACCATATTTTTGACAGGATGGCGGAGATAATGAGCCGGAAATTCCGGGTAATTCTCATGGACAGCCGGGGGCACGGGGCATCACGGTCTGGAGCGTGCTTGAAGAGGGACGGCATGTTTACCATTGAAGACATGGCCGGGGATGTGATAGAGGTGCTGGACGTGCTGGGGAAGGGAGAAGCAGCTCTCTTGGGCTTCAGCGACGGAGCGAATATCGCCCTGGAGGCGGCCAGCCGTTTCCCGGACCGGATAACGGCTGTGGCGGCGGTCAGCGGAAACGCGCTGCCCTGGGGAGTGACGCCGGGATTCTTTCTCACAGTGCAGGCCCAGTATCCCTTATATTGGCTGCGGGAGCGGCTGGCCCGGTCGGAGGAGACCAAAAGGGAGATGAGGAGAAAGCGGTAGCTCACGGCCCTCATGGCCTTCTGCCCCCGCCTCACGGCCCGGCGGCTGGGAGAAATCCGCTGTCCGGTTCTCATTCTCACAGGCAGAAGGGATATGATACGTCCCCGGCATTCCCTGTGGATGGCGGAACAGATTCCGGGGGCAGAGCTTGTGTTTGTGCGGGGGGCGGACCATTTTACCATGTTAAAAAGGCCGGCGGCCTATGCCCGCTGCATCGGCCGGTGGCTGGAGAGCCGCTTGCAGCCGGAAGGCGGGCTGCATATGAAAGAGAGGTGAGATGCGGGTGAAACGAATGAATCTGCCCTATGGAATCGATGATTTTGAGGCGCGGCATTCCGGGGGAAGGAATGCCTGATTAAGGCGGCAGAAGACTGCCGCCCGTTCACCTAGTGCGCCTGCCGCCTCCAATTTTCCCTCAAAAATTCCGCCATGTCTGCAGCCTTTGGCGGGCAACCGGTAAGGCTCTTTTCGCAGC
>CALWMT010000154.1 GCA_944382045.1 uncultured Enterocloster sp.
CTGGCCTTTGGGTACATCCGCTGGATTGAGAGTCCTCAGGAGATTGACGCAGCGCGGATCCAGGGCACCGCCGATATGAAGCGGATCAAGGATTTGAAGGACAACCCGCTGCTCCTCTTTATCAACAGCTGGAGCGTGGGCATGGTCCTGGAGCGCAATCCGGGCCTTAAGCTCTCGGAGTTTGGGCGCTCGTAAGGCTGCCGGACAGGCGGCAGGCCGGAAGGGAGCGCATAGAAACAGCAGTAACACGCGATGCAGGAGGTATAAAAATGAGCAAGATTGATGTAGTGAGAGCGGCAATGGTGGAGGCCATGAAGGCCAAGGACAAGGCGAGAAAGGATTCTCTCTCCATGCTTCTGTCTGCGTTAAAAAACGCGCAGATTGACAAGCGGGAGCCATTAACGGAGGCCGAGGAGAACGCCATTGTAAAGAAGGAGATCAAGCAGACCCAGGAGACCTATGATCTGGCTCCGGCGGACCGCACGGACATCAAGGAGGAGGCTGCGGCCCGGCTGGCAGTGTATAAGGAATTTGCCCCGGAGGACATGAGCGTGGACCAGATCAAAGAGGTGATCGCCCAGGTGCTCGGGGAGCTGGGAATCCCAGAGCCCACAGCAAAGGACAAGGGCGCCATCATGAAGGTCCTGATGCCCCGGGTGAAGGGCAAGGCCGACGGCAAGGTGGTAAATGAAACCCTGGCGGGGATGCTTAAGTAAGGAAGGGAGATCAGCATTATGTATAAGAAGGAAATAGAGGGCTACATGGAGGCCCACAGACAGGAAATGATCGATGACATCTGCACGCTCTGCCGCATCAACAGCGAGAAGATGCCCTACAGCGAGGGAAAGCCCTTTGGCGAGGGGCCCTTTGCCGCCCTGCAGATGGCGCTCTCCATGGCGGAAAAATATGGATTTTCCATTACCAACTATGACAATTACGGGGGAACATCGGATTTGAATGACGGGTAGAGATGCCTGGACATCCTGGCTCACCTGGACGTTGTGCCGGCAGGCGAGGGATGGACGGAGACAGAGGCCTTTGAGCCGGTGGTGAAGGACGGAAGGCTTTACGGCCGGGGCACAGCGGATGACAAGGGACCGGCGGTGGCCGCCCTCTACGCCATGCGGGCTGTGAAGGAGCTGGGCCTTCCCGTGAAGAAAAATGTGCGGCTGATCCTGGGCACGGACGAGGAGTGCGGAAGCTCCGACATCGCGGAGTACTATGAGCGGGAGCCGGAGGCCCCCATGACCTTCTCTCCGGACGCGTCCTTCCCGGTGATCAACACGGAGAAGGGGCGGCTGGAGGGCCATTTTTCCGCCTCCTTTGCGCCTGCCGCTGCTGATGCGCGCCTGGTAAGGCTGGAGGCCGGCATCAAGGTGAATGTGGTTCCGGGAAAGGCCAAGGCGGTTGTGGCCGGCGTGGATCTGGATACGCTGAAAAAGACAGCCGAGGAGACAGAGGCAGAGACCGGCATTTCCTTCTCCCTTGAGCAGACGGAGGAAGGGATGGAGATCACCGCCCAGGGCGAGGGAGCTCACGCCTCCACACCGCAGGAGGGGAAAAATGCTCTCACCGGCCTCCTCGTGTATCTGACCCGCCTGCCCCTGACGGACTGCCCCCAGATGCAGGCAGTGCGTTCCCTGGTGAAGCTGTTCCCTCACGGGGATACCCGGGGAGAGGCAGTGGGGATTGCCATGGAGGATGAGCTGTCCGGCGCTCTGACGCTGGCCTTCAGCATGCTGCGCGTGGGAGAGGACAGCCTGGAGGGCATGTTTGACAGCCGCTGCCCCATCTGCGGAAACAAGGACAATGTGCTGCGGGTGGTGAAGGCCGCCATGGCGGCGGAGGGCATCCTGCTGCAGAATGATTCCATGACGCCGCCCCATCATGTGGACGGGGAATCCCATTTTGTAAAGACCCTCCTCAAGGCCTACGAGGAGTATACAGGACAGAAGGGAGCCTGCCAGTTTACCGGCGGCGGCACCTACGTCCATGACCTGAAGAACGGCGTGGCCTTCGGCGCTGCCATGCCCGGGACGGATAATCACATGCACGGGGCGGACGAGTTCGCCGTGGTGGATGAGCTGGTGGCCAGTGCCAAGATATTTGCCCAGGTGATCACAGATCTCTGCGGCTGAAGCATAGCAGAAAAGGGGGCGGAATACGATGCTGTTTTTCAAGCAGAAGGAGCAGAAGGAGACGGTGCGGGAGCTTAAGGCCTTTGTGTCCGGCCAGGTAATCCCCGTGGAGAAGGTGGACGATCCGGTATTTTCCACGAAGATGCTGGGGGATGGGGTGGCCATCCTGCCGATGGGAGAGGGACCTGCAGGGCAGACCATCACCGCCCCTGCGGACGGGGAGATCGCCATGGTGGCAGATACGGGCCATGCAGTGGGCATGAAGCTGGCCAATGGGGCGGAGCTTCTCATTCACATCGGCAGGGATACCATTGCCCTGGAGGGAAGGGGCTTCCATGTCCTTGTGCGCCAGGGCCAGCAGGTGAAGGCCGGGGACCTGCTTGCAGAGTTTGACAGGGCCCTGATTGAGGAAAAGGGCTATGCCACGGACTGCATTATGCTGATTGCCAACCGGGATGCGTTCCCGGACCTGCGCTTTATGAGCGGCATGGAGGCAGTGCAGAATGAGACAGTGATTGGAGAGTTCGCGTGATGGGCAGGCCCATGGCAGGGCGGGCGGCTCTTTTATTGTTATTGCTATTTTCAGAGAAAGGAAACGTACAATGGAAAACAGCAGGGAAGAATCTATCATCCGTCTGGAGGGCTTAGGAAAGCAGTTCCAGACGGCAAACGGCACGGTGACGGCCCTGGAGGATATTAACCTGGATATCCGCCAGGGGGAGGTATTCGGCATCATCGGCCTGTCCGGCGCAGGAAAGAGCACCCTGGTGCGCTGCATCAATTATCTGGAGACGCCCACCGCAGGGCGGGTGATTTTTGAGGGAAAGAACCTCTCTTCCATGAAAGAGGATGAAAAGCGGCTGGCCCGCCGCTCCATGGGCATGATTTTTCAGCAGTTCAACCTTCTTGCCCAGAGAAATGTGCTTCAGAACGTGTGCTTCCCCATGGAGATTGCCAAGGTGGGAAAGGCGGACGCAAAGAAGCGGGCGGAGGAGCTTCTTAAGCTGGTGGGCCTGGAGGATCGGATGAAGGCCTATCCCGCCCAGCTCTCCGGCGGACAGAAGCAGCGGGTGGCCATTGCGAGGGCTATGGCTACAAACCCCAAGGTGCTGCTCTGCGACGAGGCTACCAGCGCCCTGGATCCCAACACCACCAAAGCCATTCTCCAGCTCCTGAAAAAAATCAACCGGGAGATGGGCATTACGGTTATCGTGATCACCCACGAGATGTCGGTGATCGAGTCCATCTGTGACCGGGTGGCCATCATTGACCACAGCCACATTGCCGAGGTGGGGAAGGTGTCGGAGATTTTCTCTGGACCCAAGTCGGACATCGGCCGCCAGCTCATCCTGGGGGATGCAGCCTCCCAGCGGGTGAACTTTGGAAAATCCCGCCAGATCCGCATTATTTTCGACGGAAGGGAGTCCTCGGAGCCTGTGATCGCCAGCATGATACTGGCCTGCAAGGTTCCGGTGAACATCATGCACGCGGACACCCGGGATATCGAGGGGAAGGCCATGGGCCAGATGCTCATCCAGCTTCCCGAGGACGAGGTGGACGCGGGAAGAATCTGCAATTATTTAAAGACGGCCAAGGTCGCCTTCGAGGAGGTGCGGTGAGATGATATTTGACGCTTCGACGATCAGCATGCTGGGAAAGGGCGTGTGGGAGACGATCTATATGGTAGGCCTCTCCTCCCTGCTCTCCTATATTATAGGAATTCCTCTGGGAATCCTTCTGGTGGTGACGGACAAGGACGGAATCCGCCCCATTCCGGGATTAAACCGGGTGGTGGGCGTGATTGTCAATCTGCTGCGCTCCGTTCCCTTTATCATTCTGATGATTCTTTTGATTCCCTTCACCCGGGTGCTGGTGGGGAGAATCACAGGCCCCAATGCGGCAGTTGTCTCTCTGGTTATGTCCGCCTTCCCCTATATCGGCCGGATGGTGGAGTCCTCCCTAAAGGAGGTGGACGCGGGCGTGATCGAGGCGGCCAAGTCCATGGGGGCCTCCACAGGGCAGATTATCTGGAAGGTGCTTCTGCCGGAGGCCAAGCCCTCCCTGTTAGTAGGAGCGGCGATTTCCATCACAACCATCCTGGGATACTCCGCCATGGCCGGATCCATCGGCGCGGGCGGTCTGGGAGACATTGCCATCCGCTACGGCCTGCACCGGTATGAGACGGATATGATGCTGGTGACCGTTGTGATTCTGGTGGTTATAGTCCAGGAGATCCAGGAGATCTTTATGCGCCTGGCGAGAAGAGGAGATAAGCGGATCCGTTAAAGCCATATCGGCTGCGGCGGACTGTTTATATACAGCAGCCGGCTCAAGAGCGGCTGCGCAGTACGGGCACGTCCCGGGAAAATAGGAGGATACGCATTATGAAGAAAACTTGGATAACCCTTGCACTTGCAGTGACGGCGGCAGCGGCCCTTACGGCCTGCTCCGGCACAGAGGAGGAGACGACGGCTGCACAGACCACAGCGGCAGAGACTGCGGCCGAAGAAACCGAGGCTGCGGAGGATGCCGCAGAGACCGAGGCTGCGGAGGCTGATGAGACCGAGGCAGCGGCTGAGACCGAGGCGGCATCCGGCGAGCTGGAGAAGCTGGTAGTCGGCGCAAGCCCAGCACCCCACGCGGAGATTCTGGAGGCAGCCAGAGAGGTGCTGGCCTCCAAGGGCTATGACCTGGAGATTGTGGAGTACACGGACTATGTGATCCCCAACAATGCCCTGGATTCCGGGGACCTGGACGCGAACTATTTCCAGCACGGGCCCTATCTGGAATCCTTCAATGAGCAGAACGGCACGGATCTGGTAAGCGCCGGGGCCATCCACTATGAGCCCTTCGGCATCTACGCGGGAAAGACGGCTTCTCTGGAGGAGCTTCCGGACGGCGCGACGGTGCTGGTGCCCAACGACATCACCAACGAGGCACGTGCGCTGCTGCTTCTGCAGGATCAGGGCCTTCTCACCTTAAAGGAGGGCGCTGGCCTGGAGGCCACTCCCATGGATATCGCGGAGAACCCCAAGAACCTGGAGTTTGTCGAGCTGGAGGCCGCTCTTCTGCCCCGTTCCCTTCCGGACGAGGACATCGCGGTTATCAACGGCAACTATGCCATCGAGGCAGGGCTTAAGATGAGCGACGCTCTGGCCACAGAGGATCCCGATTCCCTGGCAGCTACCACCTACGGAAATGTGGTGGCGGTCCGCGCGGAGGATGTGGAGAGCGAGAAGACCAAGGCCCTCATGGAGGCGCTCACCAGCCCGGAGGTAAAGGAATTCATGGAGACCACCTATGAGGGAGCCGTGGTTCCGCTGTTCTAACCAGAACCGTTTCACGTATTTGAAAATGTATTTCCGCCGGGGACATGATCCGACGGAGAAAAAGAGGCCAGACCGGAATATTTTTCGGGACTGGCTTCTTTTATGTGAAACTTTTTTCTTTCTCCGCGCGTCTAACATATGTCATCTAAAAATCGAGAGAGAAGAAAGAGAGGAAATGCATATGACGAAGAAATTTGAAAAACGAGTCCAAAAGATGATGGGACGAGCAGCGGCCGCCCTCCTGTGTGCGCTGACATTCACTGCCGTTTTGCCAGCAGCCCCGGCATACGCACGACCGAAAAGGAATACATCCGCCCAGGCGGACAAGGAACGGATGCAGGATGCCGCAGGGATGGTTCAGGCAGCCTTTGACCAGAAGGACATGGACGCGCTGGCTTCCCTTTGCGCTTATCCCCTGACCTATTCCGACCAGAGCGGCTCCTCCCGCCAGATTCGCAGCCGAAAGGAGCTGCGTGCCCTCGGAAAGGAGGCTGTATTCGCTGACAGCCTGCGGGACGCAGTGCTCTCCACAAACTCCGCCAAGGCAGAGGCCGTGAACGGGGAGCTTAAGCTGGGAGAAAGTGCCGGTCTGGCCATGAAGAAGGTGAAAAAACGCTGGAAGGTGGTGCGCATCTGGCAGGCGCCGGGGACGGGAGCAGCGCCCCAGGCCGCCGCATCCCAGAGGGCCGCGTCCGAGCTCACAGACGCGGCGGAGCGGTATCAGAGAACCTTTTACTACCGGGATTTGGAGACGCTCTCCAAGCAGTGCACGTATCCGCTGAAGCTGTACCTGACGGATGGGAATATTCTGGATATTTCTTCACCGTCCAAGCTGTTGGAGCTGGGAGAAAGCCGGGTATTTACCGATGCCATGGTGGAGGAGGTGAATCAGGTGAACGCCGCGGATCTCAAGGATATGGACGGCCGGGCCCAGGTGGGGAGTCTGAGCGGCTTCTGGATGGTGAAGAAGAACGGGGAATGGAAAATTGATCTGATTATACAGTAGAGAGTGTTTGAATCGGGACGGCTGATGGCCGTCCTGTTTTAATGACGAAAAGATTGTTTATACGGTACAGGCACAAAAGACATTCTCTGCGGTATATAAATAAATTAAGAGGAAAGCTTTCGGAGGCCGGACGTGCGTATTTATGATTTAAAGCAAAAGGAGGTCATCAATGTGAAGGACTGCAGG
>CALWMT010000155.1 GCA_944382045.1 uncultured Enterocloster sp.
AAGATTAGAAATATTCTGAAATAAAAAAATCTTTTGGCTCTTTCAGCGCACCGGGAACAATGTGTAAAACAAGAGTTCCCGGTGTTGTCTATAGCCCCCTATAATCGTGCCTCAATGGGCACAGCTGAAAAAATAAGAGCCATTAATCATATCCCGCTCATCTACAGACAAGCCCAGCTCCCGTTGTTCCATCAAACAACACTTCTATTCTCTTAACATCTCACAGGCAATACGCAAGTATGAACTTACTGTTGTTCAAATCCCTCTATCCCTTCAGCTTTTTCTGGCGTATGGGTAATCATACTTCCAGATGACGATCCCTCAGGCGATTCGGCTACTATAGCCACTCCACTTTCTGTATAACGTAGAATGTTCCATTTTCCTTTGGTAAAACTGACTAAATAAGAGTCCGTCCTATCAGGGAAACTAATAGTCCATTGTGCGGAACCATCCCATAGACCATTTTCCACTTTCCCATTAATAACCATGTTTTTACTGATATTGCTATTTCTTATATTCGCTTCGAAAGCTCCATTAGGTAAATCCTCCGACCATTCACCTGTGGCATAATAGTTCATTCCTTCATGATACCCCAGCCAGATACCTTTTCCCTGTCGTTTCCCCGCAGAGAATTGTCCGTAATAAACCATGCAGTCCCCATAATATTCTGTTCTTACAGGATACAGGCCAATACCATAGCCATCGTGGTCCAATATAATCGGATTTCCTGTTTCTTGAACAAATTTCTGTAATTCCCCAAAAGACGATTCCTGCATTAGCTGTAATATTTCTTCAAAATTTTCTTTCTCACAGAGTGCCGTAAGTCGCTCAATAAAATCTGCATATTCTTGAATATCCTCTGGACTTCTGGCATCACCGCTTATTTTAAACTGATTCAACACTTCCAAATATTTCTCCACATCCCCCAGCTCTTTATAGATAGCGATTAGATGTTCTTCAATTTCAGTATTCTGGGGTGACAGCACTAACACCTGCTCATAGGCTTCTGCAGCCTGGCGATAGTAGCCCAGAGCCCGTTCCCGGTTGTCAGCCAACACGGCTTCGGCCTGCCCTTCCCTAGCCTGGCCTATTCCAAGATATCCATCAATACTCTTGGGATCCAGCTCGATGGCCTTTGAAAAGGCCACAACTGCCTCCTCATAATTCATTTCCAGCAGATAGTTCTGTCCCAGCTCCAGCTGCTCCTTCAGCTGCTCTGCGGCGCTTTTCTGACAGCCCGCAAGCAGGAAAAGAATGCTCATAAAGACTGCTGTTATCTGATAAAATCTGATGGGCTTCATTTTCTATCCGTCCTCCGTATATTGGGATTATTCATGCTTAGTACCTCTCCCGCATCTTCTCCTCCATCCGGCGCTTCCGCCGGCCCTTTCCCGCGGCAAAGATCACCCCGGCGGCCAGAGCCAGCCCCATGAGGCCGATCCCCCCAAAAAACATAAGCGTTCCCTGTGTCAGCTGTACTGTAATCGTCATTGTAAAAATCCCTCGATTCCCTCAAGCTTGTCGGGCGTATGCGCAGTCATTGTAGAGCTTTCCTGCTCTCCCTCCGGAAGCTCTGAAACTATGGCCTCCCCGTCATCATCATATCTCAGGACAACCCACTTTCCATTGTCAAAGGAAACCGGAAAGGAGCGGGTCCCGTCGTTATCTATAAAGCTCCATTCCACTGGACCATTCCACAGCCCGCTTTCCGCGCCGCCGGTGAGTACCCGATATACGACCCTTTCGTTTAAATCGCTGTTCCACTCCCGTACTTCAAAAGCGCCGTTCGGCATATCCTCCGCCCACTCGCCCTTGGCATAGTAGTTATTTCCGTCATGATATCCCAGCCAGAGTCCGCTTCCCTGCCGCGTCTCACCCGTAAATTCCCCGTAGTAGACCATACAATCCCCGTAATCCTCCGTGCTCACAGGATATAAGCCTGCGCCATAGCCATTGCGGGCAAATACGATTGGATCTCCCGTCTCCTGTACAAATGTCTGCAATTCCTGGAAGACCTCCTCCTGCATCAGCTGGAAAGCACCTTCAAGGTCCTCCTCCTCACAGCTCTCGGTGAGCTGTTCAATAAAATCCGCATACCCTCTAATCTCCTCCTGATCCCGGACTTCCCCGTCCGTCCCGAGCCGGTTCAGAGCCTCCAGATATTTCTCCACATCTCCCAGCTCTTTATAAATGACGATCAGGCGCTCTCCGGGACGGCTGTCCTGGGGCGAGAGGATTAGCACCTGCTCATAGGCCTCTGCGGCCAGACGGTAGTATTCCAGGCCCTGATCCCGGCTGTCTGCCAGCAAGGCTTCCGCCTGGCCCTCTCTGGCCTGTCCCATTCCAAAATAGCCGTCAATATTCTTGGGATCCAGCTCGATGACCTTCTGGAAGGCAACCACTGCCCCCTCATAATCCGTTTCAAGCAGATACCTGTTTCCTAATTCCAGCTGCTCGGCAATCCTCTCCGCCGTGCTCTTTGCGCACCCTGCCAGGAGAACCGCACAGAGCACCGCCCCCAGGAGACACCGCAGTCCCCGATACAGCTGCCCCATTCTTCCTTCCCTCATCCTATCCAATTTCAAAACCCAATTCACAGCCAATTCCCCTCTCTGAGCTCCTCCATCATAGAATCCAGCATATTCATCTCCGTATCCGCTGCCTGGCCGGAAGCCTCATAGAGCTCCTTTGCCTTGTCATAGTAAGCCTTCATCTGCCCGTAGTCCCGCTCCCTGTTCTCCTTCCGCTGCTGCTTGTCCGCCTCAAGGAAGGCCAGCCGCTTATATGCCCTGTAATCATTTGGAAAATCCTCCGTCATCTTGAGAAGACCCGCCTCCGCCGCGGCAAGATCCCCTGTCTGCTGATAGAGAATCGCGATGTTTTCCGCCATCTGCCGGGTGGAATAGCCCTGGGCATACAGGCTGTTAAATATTTCCAAGGCCTTTCCGTAATAGGCCTGCGCCTGATCCGGGGCGCTCTCTGCCTTGCGCACATAGGCATCGGCCAGCTGCTCGTCGATGTGCATGGAGGCGGGAAGAGAAAGACTGCGCCTCTCCTCCTCCAAGAGGGCAATCTCCTGATCCAGCCAGGCATCCCCCATCTGCTGGCAGGCTCTGGCGCAGAGGAGCACCGCACGGTATTTCAAATTATCATCGGAAGCTGCACGCACAGCCTGCTCCAGGTACTCGAAGGCCTCCTCATACCTTCCCTCCGCGAAGGCCAGCTCACCCTGGACAATATAGACAGAGTCCTCCCCGAGTCCCAGCTCGAGGGCGGCCTCAAGGGCATGCTCCGCCTCCGACAGGCTTCCTGTCTTTGCCAGAGCAATGGCATAATCCCGAAAATACAGGCTGTTGTTCCGGTTCTTTTCCACTGCCAGGGAAAAGCAGGAGATGGCATTCCGGTAATCCTCCTGCTCAAAATACGCATTTCCCAGGAGATAATACACATCCCCTAAAAGCAGCTCGTCCTCCGCCGTCTCCAGCACATAGGCCGGATTGTTGATGATATCCTGGCCGTAGCGTACAGCCGCCTCATAGTCGCCCATGGAATACAGCCGCAGAAGCTCCGTCTCATATGCCTCTATCCGATGCGGCAGCAGAGAAAATGCCTCAGACAGGGTCCTTTCCGCGCTGGAAAAATCATCGGACAAAATCTGCTCCTCTGCGAGAGCCACATTCCGGTTGTAGGAGGCAGTCCGCTCTCTTCCCATCAGCATCCATCCGGACGCAGCCAAAAGGGCCCCGCCCACAAAGACCGCAAGGACAGAGAGCCCGCCCAAAAGCTCCCTGCGCTTAAAGCCCCGGTATTCGGAATCCAGCTCGTAGATGTGGTTAAATGCATCCAAAAGCTCTCGTCCATTTTGATAGCGGTCCTTGGGATCCAAGGCCATCATCTTGTTTAGGATAAAGGAAAATCCCTCGCTGAGCCTTACGCCGCTGTCACTTACTGGACGAATCCGTCCAAAATCCAAGGATGGCTTGACTCCAGTGAGAAGATGATACAGCGCAGCCCCCAGACTGTATATGTCAGAGCGCTCATCCACGCCTCGTCCAATAAAGGGGGTGACCAATTGCAGGGTGGATGCAGCCGGGGCATCATTCACAGTGCCCTCCTGATCCCCGCAGACAGGGGCTGACAAGGTATCCTCCTGCCCCAGAGCCAGCGTCTCCGTCAGCACTGGTGTCTCCGATGCGTTTGAATACAGCCGGCTGCTGTAGCTTCCCAGATCCTGGTACTGCTCCGGCGGTGAGTAGCCCCCGCTGATCCCCACGGAGGTCCGCATATCCGCATCAAAAACAAGGGACACGTTGAAATCGATCAGACAGATGTCCCCCTCCGGCGTCAGCATGATATTGGCGGGCTTAATGTCGCTGTGGATAATGGGCGGCTTCTGGCTGTGCAGATAGCTCAGTGCGTCCGCCAGCTGCCGCGCCCATCCCAGAACCTGCCTTTGCGGGAATCTCCCCCGCTCCTCCAGAGCCTGCTGCAGCGACACCCCGGGTATGTAGTCCATAACTGTGAATATTTCCCCGTCCGCCTCCAAAAAGTCATAGATGCGGGGCAGACGGGCGTGCTTTATGTTCTTTAAAATATCGGCCTCTCCGCGGCTGTCCAGAATGCCCTTTACCCGGTCCTTAATCTGCTTTACAACCACATAGGTTTTCAGGCGTTCATGGTAGGCCTTATAGACAATGCCGCCGCCTCCGGACCCAATCTCCTCGATCAGCCGGTACGTGCCGTTTAATATGGTTCCCTGTTGCAGCATGAATCCTCTCCTGTATCAGCTGTTTGGATCAGAGCAGCCCTCTGCCTGCTCCAAGCAGCCGCATTTCGTTTAGTATCGTATCTCACAATTTGGCAGGCTCCTCTGCAGATCCTGGATCACCTCGGCTGGAGCCTCCGCATTGCTGTCCCCCCGCAGATACAGGTATTCCAGGTTCTGAAGCCCCTTTAAAGCACCGAGCTGTGAAAAATCCGTGAGATTATAAAGGTTCAGCCGGGTCAGCTGGGAAAGCCCTCCAATGCTGCTTATGTCATAGCCTGCACAGTCGTAAAGATACAGGGAGCTCAAATTTTCAAAATTCTGCAAAAAGGAGGCATCCGGAATCTGCCAGGTATTCACAGATAAATAGGTGAGATCCATATCCTTGATCACGCTTATATCCGTGATTGGATTGTCGTTGATATATAAATAGGTCAGCTCCGGCATCTCCGTAATGGGACTCAGGTCCGCTACCTGGTTTTCCTCTATGCTCAGATCGCTCAAGCCATTTATAGCTGTCACAAAGGAAAGATCCGAAATCCCACAGTCAGAGAGCGTCAGAGAATGCAGCTTTCTGCACTGCGTCACAGGAGAGAAATCTGCCACTCCCCTCTGTCCCGTTATATAGAGAGAGGTCAGATTCGGAAGCAGCCGCAGATCCTCCAGAGAGCGGGCGCTCTCATCATACTCATAGCTGTAAAGATCCAGGTAGTCCAGCTCCTCGCAGTCCAGATCCGTAATAGGCCCCTCCGGAATGCCCAGCCTGTCCCGAACAGCCTGCTCCACCACGGGATCTGCAAAGGCCACCGGAGATGGGTCATAAAAGCAGGTGTACGCGGAGGAGACCACCTCGCTGGGAATCCCATCCCGCATGCAGTAGGCTTCAATCTCTGTAGTCCCCGTAGTCAAAACCAGCGGACCATCATATATGTATTCCGTACGGCTCGAGCCGTCATATTCCGAAATATGAATCTCACTGCCCTCCTCCGCCGTGATGGTGAGCTCCAGCTTTTCACTGTACTCCCCCGCCGGGCTGCTAAGCTGCGGCGGGCTGGGAACGCGGCTTAAAAAGGCATCGTTTTGATGGGTCTGTGCCAGGGAAATGGCCGTCTGTGCATAATTGAGATTCCCGCTGGCCTCCCCCAGCTCCACATACAGATCATAGATCTCCTCACAAGAGGGGTCCACATCCGCCGCCGCGGAAAGATTAACCGCCGCCAGGGAGTAATTGCCCAGGGCAATCTGGCAGGCTGCAATCCCCAGCTGCGTATCCATATTGATGGGATTGGCAGCCAGGGCCTCTGCGTATTTCGTCAAAGCATCCGCATACAGGCCATTGTTATAATCTGCTTCCGCCTCCTGGTTTAGGCTGTCCACATTTTCATAGGAGGCCTGGCCGAGGACCGGCTGCCCGCAGCCGGTAAGCCCCAGGCCTGCCGGAAGAAGGCAGCAAAGCGCGCCTGTTAAAAGAAACCGTTTCACTGCCCCTCCTCCTTTCTCAAAAGTTCCGTCGGCTCCGCTTCCATATCGGCTCCTCCGCCGGGAAGAACCGCTGTGGCACCGTCTGACGGATTTTCCGCCCTGTGCACAGCCGCATGCTTCTTCTCCTCCGCGGCGTCCATGCTGGTTCCCGCAACCCAGGTGCGGATATCCTCCTCCGCAGCATACCCCGCATTTGGAAGAGGTGCCTTTCCGGCGTCAAACTGCTTAAACCATGAGAAAAAGCTGCCCAGCAGGCTGAACACAAGCACCAGCACGCCTGCGGCAAATAAAAACAGGTAATTCTGGACCTGATAATAGCTGGGCTGGTTTAAAATATCTGCCCTATTCAGATTCCCCGCAAACACATACACAAACAGATATGCGATTCCCACTGCAGCCATCAGGCTC
>CALWMT010000156.1 GCA_944382045.1 uncultured Enterocloster sp.
GCGCCGCTGGGATATTTCGACGCGAATGCCTCCGGCCTTATCCGCAGCCGCCTGGACGCGGCGGCTGCGGAGACCGAGACGCTTCTGGCCCACAATCTGGCGGATATTGTGGGCACCATCACCTTATTTCTGGCCATGCTGGTGATGATGTTCCTATTTGACTGGCGGATGGGAGCGGCCTGCCTGCTGGCCGCAGTTATCTCGGTGACGGCCATGTTTTCCATGATGGGCGGGAAAAATGCCCGCCTGATGGCGGAGTACCAGGCGGCCCAGGACCGCATGAGCAAGGCGGGGACGGAGTATGTGCGCGGCATTCCCGTGGTGAAGATTTTCCAGCAGACGGTCTATTCCTTCAAGGCCTTTAAGGAGGCCATTGAAGATTACAGCGCAAAGGCTGAGTACTACCAGGCGGATGTGTGCCGGGTGCCCCAGGCCGTCAATCTCACATTTACAGAAGGGGCCTTTGTGTTCCTGGTGCCTGCGGCTCTGCTTCTGGCCCCGGCCGCCTTAGCGGCTGCCCCGGCGCCTCTGGCAGGAGAGGGGGCGGCAGGGGGAGGCTTTGGGGTATTTCTGACAAACTTTGCCTTTTACGCAGTATTTTCCGCCATCATCTCCACTGCGCTGGCAAAAATTATGTTCGCGGCCTCGGGCATGATGTTAGCCAGCACCGCCCTGGGCCGTATCGGGAAGGTGATGGATGCCCCGAGCCTGGCGGCGCCTCAGAATCCCCGGCGGCCAGAAGGGGGCCGGGTGGAATTTAAGGACGTGAGCTTCACCTATGAGGGGGCCAAAGAGCCGGCCCTTTCCCACGTATCGTTTAAGGCGGAGCCCGGACAGACAGTGGCGCTTGTGGGCCCCTCCGGGGGAGGAAAGACCACGGCGGCCAGCCTGATTCCCCGTTTCTGGGACGCGTCCTCCGGCGCGGTGGAGATAGGCGGGGTAAATGTATCCCAAATCGATCCCCACGTCCTTATGGACCAGGTGGCCTTTGTGTTCCAGAACAGCCGGCTTTTTAAAACCTCCATCCTGGAAAATGTCCGCGCCGCCCGGCCGGAGGCCCCGAGGGAGCAGGTCTTGGAAGCCCTGATGGCAGCCCAGTGCGGGGACATTCTGGAGAAGCTGCCCGACGGTATGGACACCCTCATTGGAACCGGGGGAACCTATCTCTCCGGCGGAGAACAACAGCGCATTGCCCTGGCCCGGGCCATTTTAAAGGATGCGCCCATTGTGGTGCTGGATGAGGCCACCGCCTTTGCAGACCCCGAAAACGAGGTGCTGATTCAGAAGGCATTTTCCGCGCTGACAAAGGGGCGCACGGTTATCATGATCGCCCACCGCCTGTCCACGGTTGTGGGAGCGGATAAGATTATAGTGCTGGATAGGGGGCGGGTCGTGGAGCAGGGAACCCATGAGGAGCTTGCGGCGGCGGGCGGCCTCTATGCCCGGATGTGGGCGGATTATAACCAGGCGGTTCAGTGGAAGATTACCAGGTAAGGGGAGGAAAAATGATGTTCGGCGAAGCATTTAAACGCAAATACGCCCTGACGGACCGGGGCGTGGAAAATACAAAGAAGGGAACCTTCTGGACGGTGATTGTAAATCTCGTCGTCATGGGAGGCGTCAGCATTCTCTGGCTGCTGATGTCCGGCTTTATGGGAACCCTGACAGAGGGGCGGGCGCTGCCCGGCGCGGCCCCGATGATGGGAATGGTTGTCCTCTTTGTCCTTTTGTCCTTTGTGACCCATCTGCAGCAGTACAAGGCCACCTACGGGCTGGTGTACGGCGAGGTCAGGGACACCCGCATACGGCTGGCGGAGCAGCTGCGCAGGCTGCCGCTGGGGTATTTTGGAAAAAGGGATCTGGCGGACCTGACGGAAACCATCATGGGCGACGTGAACCGCATGGAACACGTGTGGTCCCATGTGCTGGGCTATCTCTATGGCTCCTACATTTCCACGGCCATCATTGCAGTCTGCCTGGCTGTCTATGACTGGCGGCTGGCCATTGCCTGCCTCTGGGGCGTGCCCGCAGCCTTCGGCCTGCTGTTCGGAAGCAGGAAAATCGCTGCCCGCCAGTCGGAGCGGATGAAGGAAGCGGCGGTTCGGGTTTCCGACGGCATCCAGGAGGCCCTGGAAAATGTCCGTGAAATCCGCGCGTCCAACCAGGAGGAGCGCTATCTGGCCGGCCTCAATCAGAAAATCGACGAGCATGAGCGGATTACCATTCAGGGGGAGCTGGGCACCGGCGTCTTTGTCAATGCTGCCAGCGTGATTATGCGCCTGGGTGTGGCCACCACCATCCTTGTGGGAGCGGACCGGATTCTCTCCGGCCGCATTGACTTTATGCTGCTGTTCTTGTTTTTGATGGTTATCACCCGGGTCTATGCCCCCTTTGACCAGAGCCTGGCCCTCATCGCAGAGGTCTTTGTCTCCCAGGTATCGGCGGACCGCATGACGGAGATTTATGAGACGCCTGTAGCAGAGGGAACGGATGCATTTCATCCCCAGGGGCACGATATTGTATTCGACCATGTGAGCTTTGCCTACGATGAGAAGGAGGTTCTGCGCGATGTGAGCTTTACCGCAAAGGAGGGGGAGGTGACTGCCCTGGTAGGCCCCTCCGGCTCCGGAAAGAGTACCTGCGCCCGCCTGGCCGCAAGGCTGTGGGATGTGACGAAGGGAAGCATCCGGGTGGGCGGCGTGGATATTTCCACAGTGGATCCGGAGGTGCTTCTCAGGGACTACTCCATGGTATTTCAGGATGTGGTGCTGTTTGACGACACGGTGATGGAAAATATTCGTCTCGGAAAGCACGGCGCCACGGATGGGGAGGTGCTGGCCGCAGCCAGGGCGGCCAACTGCGATGCGTTCGTCCGCCGCCTGCCCCAGGGTTATGACACCCCTATCGGGGAAAATGGGGCCAGGCTTTCCGGCGGGGAGCGGCAGCGCATTTCCATTGCCCGGGCGCTTTTAAAGGACGCGCCCATCGTGCTGCTTGACGAGGCCACCGCCAGCCTGGATGTGGAGAATGAGACGCAGGTCCAGAAGGCCCTTTCCCGTCTGCTGGCCGGCAAGACCGTACTGGTTATCGCCCACCGGATGCGCACGGTGGCCGGGGCTGACCATATCATTGTGCTGGAAAACGGAAGCGCAGCGGAGGAGGGGACTCCCGCCGAGCTGATGGAAAAGGGAGGACTTTACCGGCGCATGACCGAGCTTCAGCGGGAGAGCGCAGGGTGGAGCCTAGGATAAAATATGGCGCTGTCCCTTGCGGAGATGGGCCTCTCCGCAGAGAAAATCGCGGAGGCAGCCAAGGTCAGCGTCCAGATGGTTCAGGAATGGCTGATGGGGAAAACGGATTTGGCAAAATAGGAAGATAGGAAAGAAAAACGCTGCGGAGCGCTCTGTCAATGCCTCCGCAGCGTTTTTGGCAAGCTGGAAAATCCTATTTTTTCCCGTAAAGCAGCCCTACCCCGTAAAGCATCCAGGGAGCCTGGACGTATCTGGGGATCCAGCGTTCCCGCTCTATAAATGGGATGTAATGGACTTCCTGAAAGCCTTCCTGACGCAGCCCTTCAGTAAACTCTTCCATATTGCCGTAGAGTTTTTCCTGGGAGAAGAGATCCTGAAGGGAGAAGCTGCCGCCCTTTTTTAATACGCGGAGGGCTTCCTGCACCACCTTGCGCTTGTCCTTCTCGGAGCGCACTTCGTGGAAGACAAAATTGCTGACTATCGCGTCAAAGGATTCATCCGGAAAATCCAAATGGGCGGCATCCCCTTTTTGAAAAGACACCCGGTTCTGCACTCCCTCAATGGCGGCGTTCTGCTCGCACTGTTCCTTTGCGTAGCTCCATTCCTTTCCCCAGAAATCGATTCCTACTGTGCGGGACTTGGGAAAGGCCTTGGCGCAGCGGTTTGTAAGTGCGCCGGAGCCGCAGCCGATATCGAGAAGGGTTCCTCTTCCGTCCCAGTCCAGGTGATTTAACAAATGCTGGTGGATTTTTCCCATCAGGCCGCCATGGTTAAAATCGAAGAGAAGACGGCAGCGGAGCATATAGATCCACAGTACCAGAAAGGCTGCCAGCAATATGCCGCTTATAAGGGCGGGAACCGGCGAGGGCAGCAGGCTGGCCAGTAAAAGTGTGGTAAGAAGCAGCAGGAACGCCAGAGCGCCCATGGCTTTCATCATGGCAAGGGGCACCCAGTTTCCGTAGTCAGGTTTTGTTGGTTTCATGGTAAAGACCTCCTTTGATAACAGTTGTTATGGTTTGTTATGTAAAAAGCCCAGGGCGTTTGGCCCCAGGCTTTAGTTTTCCATATCAGTATTATGAGCTTGTCCGGCGGTCAGATGCCGAAATCCTCCGTCAGCGTAGACGCCGATCTGCCGCGTCAGTCTTAAAAGCTGCTCCATAGAATAATCCCCTTTTAAAAGCTCCAGAAATCCTTTCATCCTCATCTCCGCCAAAATACGGATCAGCTCCGGCTCCGCCGCTCCATCGCCGAACCGCTGGAAAAAGAGGGAAAACATTTCCCGTATCTGCCGGTAGAGCTCTTCAGAGTAGGAGGCATACCGGGTTCCTGCGGATTTCTCCAGAAGGAGAAGGATTTCATCCTTTCGGCGGTATAGAAATTCCATCAACCGGGCATCGCAGTCCGCCCCTGTTTCCAGTTCGTGAAATTCTAGCTCCAACAGCTCGTTTCCAAGGACGGAGAGTTCGTTGGCCGTATCCGAGACGATCTGGCAAAAGAGCTCCTCTTTATTGCGGAAGAAGAAGTAGACGGCTCCAGTCGTCACACCCGCTTTTTGGCAGATGCGCCGCAGGGAGGCCTTCTCGAATCCCATAGCTAAAAATTCCTCTTTCGCACAGCTCAGTAATTTGGTTCGGCTTTCCTGCCTGACTTCTTTCATTCCTGCCGTTTTCCTGTTTGGGTTATTGGTTAGTTTATGCTAATTCATTATACGATATAGTTTTATAAATTGCAAGAGAAATAGGGCAAATTGAATCTGGAATTCATAAGAATCGTTTGCTATAATGTTAATGGTTAGTTATAATTAACTTTCTGCCGAAATTAGCATCAGCAAACTGATTGAACGGTATATTGAGTGATAGACCAGGAGGCGTTATGAAGTTATTTTCTGATGAGGAACTTGAGGGCTTGTGCGGCAGCTCGATATTTCAGGCGATCCCTAAGGAGAAATATTGTCATATTTTTGAGTGCCTGAAAGCGAATAAGGCTGTTTTTGAAGGAGGCAGTATTCTTTACGGGCCTGGAAGCAGTAAAAAATATGCCGGCATCCTGTTAAACGGCAGTATGGAGGAATGCCTATATGACGAGGAAGGAGGCCAGGTGACGCTAATACGGCTTCAAAAAGGGGATGTTTTCGGGGCAGAATGCTCCTGCTCCGCTGAGCTTTTCAATCAGGTATATTTGAGAGCCCTGACAAGATGCTGCATTATGACGCTGGATTTTTCTGTACTGCTGTCGGAAAAGACCATGACTTGTCCGTACAGGCTCCAGGTCACGGCCAATCTTCTTCAGGAATTTGCAAGGCAGGTGACCTTCCTGACAACGCGGATCCACATTTTAAGCCAGAAGAGACTGAGGGATAAGCTTAAGCTGTATCTTGGGTCATTAGAACGGACAGAGGATGGGTATGTGCACATCCCTTTCAGCAGATCCGCTCTTTCAGAATTCCTTTATGCTGACCGAAGCGCCGTATCAAGGGAGCTATGCCGCATGAGAGATGAAGGATTAATCGAGCTTTATGGAAATCGTGTAAGGATTATTGAAAAAAATCCATTTGCCTCGAGAATTGTTGCCATGGCAACCGACAGACCATAAAAATAGTGCTAAACTTATACGGAAGTTAGCCAAATCTAACTATTTGATGACTGGAAAACAAAAAGCAGCAGGAGGGAAGAAAATTTATGAAGAAAAATATGAGTGCAGTGCTCTGCGCGTGTCTGATGCTTGGCGTGCTGGCAGGCTGCAGCGGCGGGACGGAGGCTGTTTCCGAAGCAGGGGGAACAGAGGCTGTTTCTGAAACAGCGGGAACGGCGGCTGAGACTCCATCCGAGGAGGCAGTGGGCAGGGCAGAAACGGACCATGAGGCGGAAGGAACCCATACGGTTATCGACCACGGCGGAAACGAGGTGGAGGTGCCGGATGAGATTACCAGGGTTGTTATTGACCAAATTCCGATACTCTCGACCTATATGGCCTATTTTGGCGGAGAAGCGCCCTATATTGTGGGTTACTGCGGCTCCTTTAAGCAGACCATTTCCGAGACGGTTCTTAAAAATATTGCGCCGGAGCTGATGGAATCTTCGGACACTGTTTATGCGCAGAGCGATCTGAACATTGAAGAGATCATGAAGCTGGATCCGGATGTCATTCTCTATAATTCCGGAAATGCACAGCATGCGGAGATACTTAAAGCAAGCGAAATCCCCTGTGTGGGCTTCGCTACTGTGGGCGATGAGGACACAGAAGCAGATCCGCTCAGCCGG
>CALWMT010000157.1 GCA_944382045.1 uncultured Enterocloster sp.
CTTGATCCTGGCTTCATCGAATTCCGCCTTCTCCGTCAGCTCCACCACATATCCCCTTCGGATTCGGCTGCCCGCTCCGAAGGGAATATAGACCTGACTCCCCGCCTGCACCTTTCCTGCAAGCTCCGAGGGAATCCGATATTGAAACACCCTGTCCACACGCTCATGGGAAATGTCGATAATAATATTCGCATACATGCCGCTTCACCTCCCACAAATATTATCCGCTTTCACACGGACACGGCCCGTCTTTCAAAGCCTGAAAAGCGCGCCAAGAACACAGCTGCCCGGAAGGCCCAGTCAATGAACATTCCATACCAAACGCCGGGCACTCCCAGCTTGAACAGATTCACGAACACATACGCGAATCCGATTCGGAAGGCCCACATGGAAAACACGGATACCATCATGGTAAAGCGCGCGTCCATGGCGGCGCGGAGGGCATTGGGCAGGGTAAAGGCTGCCGGCCACAGAATCATAGCCGCACAGTGTGCCCGGAGCAGCACGTGAGAGATCGCCGCCGCCTCCGAGGAAAGATTGTAGACACTGACCAGCCAGTCCGTCCCAAAAAACATGGCAGTGCTGATAACCGCGAGAATCAGGTAGTTGATTCCCAGCAGGAGCCTTGTATAATGCATGGCCTCCTTAGGCTTCCCCGCTCCCACGCACTGCCCCACTATGGTGATCAGCCCCAGGCCCAGGGCATTTCCCGGAAGGTACAGAAGCGTTACCAGGTTGCAGGCCACCGCATAGCTTGCGATCGAGGCCGTTCCCAGGGAGGAAACCAGGCTCTGGAGAAATATTTTTCCAAACTGAAACATGCCGCTCTCCAGTCCGCCGAGGATGCCGATGGAGAGAATGGTGCGGATCATCCTTGGATGGGGGCGCAGCGCCCTTATTTTGCGTATGCGGAGCGCATTGTGGCGGTTCTGAAGCAGTATCAGTATGAGCACTGCCGCTGTCATGCGGCTGATCAGAGTGGGATAGGCCACGCCTGCCACACCCATCTTTAGTCCAAAAACACAGATGGCGTTTCCTGTAATGTTGATTCCGTTCATCACCAGAGCGGTGAACATGGATACCTTGGAATTTCCCATGGAACGAAACAGGGCTGCACAGGCATTATAGAGGCCGATAAATGGATAGGACAGCGCGGTGATCCAAAAATACGTCTGTGCATTGTCCATAACCTCCTGCTCGACCTGTCCGAAGATGACCGCAAGGAGATGGCGGTTTCCTGCCAGTGCGGCCACAGTGACCGCCATGGAAATGGCCAGGGTGACGAACACAAGCTGCCCCGCAGCTGTTCCCGCGTCCCTGACCTGGCGTTTTCCCAGATACTGCGAGCAGACGACCGCTCCCCCTGTGGCCATTGCCCCCATGATC
The DNA here is from genome assembly GCA_944382045.1 of uncultured Enterocloster sp. GTDB lineage: Bacteria > Bacillota > Clostridia > Lachnospirales > Lachnospiraceae > Enterocloster. Next base: position 1,387 of record CALWMT010000157.1, read on the forward strand.
TGTATGATAAGAATACTGATGGAGTCTACTAGGGAGACGCCGGAAACCGCCGTCTCCCCCACTGCCGCCACCATGACCACATCGGCCATTCCCACCAGAACCGTGAGAATCTGCTCTACGATCAGGGGGGCCAAAAGCTTAATCAGCTGATCTCTTGTAAACATGGCACATCTTACCTCCTGCCGTCCAGGCAGCAGCTGCCCTCTCTTGCCCGAAGGCAGGAGCTAAAGAATTCCTCTGCCGCACGGACAAAATACCAGGTATCGCAAACGCCGGCCGTCTCGTAGGGAGAATGCATAGCCAGCTGGGGCAGGCCAACATCCACCGTGCGCACTGCCACATGGCTGCTGGAAAGATTTCCCAGGGTAGAGCCTCCGGGAATATCTGAGTGGTTGGTAAAGGTCTGGAATGGCACCTCTGCCCGCCTGCAGATCTCCTTGAAGACCGCTGCGGAAACCGCATCCGTCGTATACTTCTGTCCGCCATGGTATTTGATTACGATTCCCCGGTTCATCAGCGGACGGTTCACCGGGTCCGCCTTCTCCCCCTGATTGGGATGAACCGCATGGGCATTGTCCGCGGAGATCATAAAGCTTGAGGCCAGCGCCTGCAAAAGCTCCTGCCCATCCCGCCCCAGCCCGCTGTTGATACGGCCAAGCACGTCCTCCAGGAAGGTAGAATCCGCACCCTGTCTGGTGCAGCTGCCCACCTCCTCATTGTCAAACACCGCGTGGACGGAAATGCTTTCCGGATGGGAGCCCCGCAAAAATCCCTTGAGGGAAGCAAAGGCACACTGCAGGTCGTCCAGCCTGGGACTGGACACAAATTCCTCCCGGGCTCCCCAGATCGTTCCCGGCATCCGGCTGTAGAGGAACAAATCATGCCCCAGCACATCCTCCTGGCTGACGCCTGCGCTCTCCGCCACAAGCTCCATGAAGGTGCCCTTCCCCTCTCCGCCTGCATACATGGGAATCATATCCTTCTGAATGCTGTATTTATACCCGTCATTCACGGACCGGTTCATGTGAATAGCCAGACTGGGAATCATGAGCAGGTCCCTGTCTGCATTTACAAGACGCATCTCAATCCCCCGCTCCGTCCGCACAGCCAGACGGCCGGATACCGACAGAGGCCGGTCAAACCAGGGAGCACAGAGCATGCCGCCGTATTTCTCCACATTCAGCCGCCCATACCATCCCTCCGCCTCCAGCTCCGGATTCTCCTTGATCTTAAAGGTGGGGGAATCACTGTGGCTGGCTATGATATGAAAGCTCTTAAAATCCTTCCTCCCAATCTTAAAGGCGATGAGGGAGGACTGGTTCCGCGTCACAAAGTACCGGCCGCCCTCCTTTAAGTCCCACGGCTCCGCCTCACAAAGCTCCGTAAAGCCCTCTGCCCGCAGCCTGCGCGCCTGCGCCTCGGCCGCATGGAAGCAGTCCGGGCTTTCCCCGATAAACTGCAGGAGCTCCTTTGTGGTCTCTCTGGCCATTTTTTCTGTATCCATCCTATTCGTTCTCCTTCTTTTCCTGCTTCTGTCTGTCAAGCAGATGCTTCACTGCCTGGGACAAGCCCATGCTGTTGGACCCCTTGAAAAGGACGCCGTCTCCCTCCTTCAGATTCTCATCCAGCCAGGCCTTCACCTCGTCCAGGCTTTTGCAGAGCTGTATCTGGGGCGGATGAGCAGAGCCCTCCGCAGAGGTGTCCTGCCAAGCGTTCCGCTCCATTCTGACGCCCTCGAGCGCCCCGCATACTCCCGTCCCGATCTCCCGCGCCAGCTCCCCAAAAAGCACCAGGCAGTCCAGATTCTGGCCCGCCGCAAAGGCTCCCACCTCCCGATGGTAGGCCGGGGCCTCCGGTCCCAGCTCCCGCATATCCGCCAGCACTGCGATTTTGCGCCTGCAGCCCTCCAGAGAATGGAGCACCTCGATTCCTGCCTTCATAGAAGCGGGGCTTGCGTTGTAGCTGTCATCGATGACGGTAATGCCGCCGATGTGCAGAATCTGCTGTCTGCCCTTATAGCCTGTGAATCCGCCCAGCTCCCTGGCTGCTGCCTCCAGATCCACGCCGTAATAATCCGCCGCAGCCAGAGCCGCCAGCGCATTCTGCACCATATGGCTTCCCATAACCTGAAGCCGGACGGGAATGCGCCTCTCCCCGCAGACCGCTGTAAAGGCTGTCTGGCCTCCTTCCACTCGGAGCTCCTCTCCCCTGTATGCGCAGTTCTCCCCCATGCCATAGAAGATGATCTGCCGGCCCGGAATGTGAACCGTCCGCAGAAGGGGATCATCCCCATTTAGAAACAAGGGGCCGTCCGCTGGCATTCCATCCTGTATATGGAGCTTCTCCCTGAGAATGTTTTCCTGAGAGCCCAGCTGCTCGATGTGGGCCACACCGATATTTGTGATGAGGGCACAATCCACCCTGGCTATATTGGCAATCCGTGTCATTTCTCCCGGCTCGCTCATGCCAAGCTCAATCACTCCGATCTGCGCCTCGGGGGGAATCTCAGCCAGCGTGATGGGCACCCCCACCTGGCTGTTGCTGTTTCCAGGCGTCTTATACACGGAAAACCCTGCGCTTAAGGCCGCTGCCGTCATCTCCCGGGTCGTGGTCTTTCCCACGCTGCCGGTTACACCCACCAGCGGAATTGGATTTTGTGAGCGCAGAAAGCTTCCCAGAGCCTGGAGTGCCCGGCGGGTATCCTCCACTGCAATCCAGGCCGCTTCCGCTTTGGCGGACATTCCCGTTTCCTGTCCGGCCATCGCCCGCTCCGCTTCCTCCCGGCTCTGATGGCGGCTGGTAAATACAGCCGCTGCTCCATTTTTCAGGACCTGGCCGATAAAATCATGGGCATCCACCCTCTCCCCGATGATGGGAACAAACAGATCCCCCTTCGCCGCGGTCCGCGAATCCAGGCTGATGTGCGCGATAACCTGCTTTTCATCGCCGAAAATCACCCGTCCGCCTACGGCCCGTGCAGTCTCCTCCGCCGTCAGTCTCAGCATTCCATTCCCTCTTTTCTCAGCTCTTCTATGGTCTCCTCGATCACCTCGCGGTCCAGAAAATGGGTGCGGACCCCATTGATTTCCTGATAATCCTCATGGCCCTTGCCTATCACGGCAATCATATCCCCCTCCTGGGCATGGCGGATGCTGTACGCAATTGCCTCCCGCCGGTCAGGTATAAGAATATAATTTCCGCCCGCCTTTTCCACGCTTCCCCGGATGTCCTCCAGGATGTCCTCCACCCTCTCGTAGCGGGAATTGTCCGCAGTGAGGATACACAAATCTGCCATGCGGCCTCCGATTGCTCCCATGGAATATCTGCGGTCCTTGGAGCGGTTTCCTCCGCAGCCAAACACGCAGATCAGGCGCTTGGGCCGGTAGAGGCGCAGGGTTTTTAATAGGCTCTCCATACTCACTGCATTGTGGGCATAGTCCACCAGCACGGTCATCCGATGGGATTTATGGACAATCTCCATGCGGCCATTGACCCGCATATGCTCCAGCGCGCGGCATACAGCCTCGGTGTCTATCCCCAGAAGGCTGGCCGTTCCGATGGCAGCCAATGCATTTTCCACATTAAACAGGCCGGGGATTCCCAGACGTACCTTAAAATTTCTGCGCCCGTTTACCTGGAACTCCGTACCCACGAATCCTGGCTCTGACACAAAATGGAGCTGGGCTGCCGTGAAATCCGGCCTCTCCTCTGCCGCGGCCTCACCGGCTGGATCTGCTTTCCCCCCTTGCTCCGCCTCTGCACCCGGCATCTGATAGGTGAAGAGCTGGCAGGAAGCATTTTTTATGATATCGTGAAAATGCTCATCCCCTCTGTTTACAAGCCCTGTCCTGCATCTGGACAGCAGGCTGGACTTATAATAGAGATATTCCTCAAAATTCTCGTGCTCGTCTGGGCCGATGTGGTCCGGAGAAATATTGGTAAACCGACCTATACCAAAATACAATCCGTGAACCCGGTGCATCTTCATGCTCTGAGAGGAGACCTCCATCACCGCATAAGCGCATCCCGCATCCGCCATCTGGGCAAAGGCCTGATGAAGGGTATAGGATTCCGGAGTCGTATTCTGTGTGGGAATCGTCTCATCCCCTATGACAATCCCTGTGGTGCCGATAAGTCCCGTCTTCCTGCCGGAGGCCTCCAAAATAGCCCGGATCATGTGGGCCGTGGTTGTCTTTCCCTTGGTCCCCGTGACTCCTATAAGAATCAGCCGGCGGGCTGGATACCCAAACCGGGCAGCAGAGAGAAGCGCCAGGGCCCTCCTGCCGTCTTTTACTCGGAGCACCACTGCCTTGGACAGCTCCTCCTCGGAGAGCCCCGCCGCAGACAGCTCCTCCTCTATGTCCCGCTCTGCCACGATGACCCGCACGCCTGCCTCCAGTACCTGCGGAATAAATTTGTGGGAATCCACCCGCGTTCCGGCAATGCACACGAACACGCACCCCGGCGCTGCCCTGCGGGAGTCATAAATGACATCCTCCACCTCAGCGTCCAGGCTTCCCTGCACCAGCTCATACTCCAGCTCATCCAGCCAATCCCTCAAAACCATAATTCTTATCCTTTCTCACGCTTCTGCCTTTAAAACAGTCCTGTGATCCTTCCATTCTCGTCCACATCAATTCCCTCTGCCGCAGGCCTCTTGGGAAGTCCCGGCATGGTCATGATGGATCCCGTGAGCGCCACCACGAAGCCCGCTCCCGCTGACACATAGGCGTCCCGCACATTGACCGTAAAGCCTGTGGGCCTTCCCAGCTTCGTCTGGTCGTCCGACAGGGAGTACTGGGTCTTTGCCATACAGACCGGAAGGCTTCCAAAGCCCATAGCCTCGATATTCTTTAAGGCCCTTTGTGCCGCCGGGCTGTAGGTCACATCGTCCGCCCCGTAGATCTCCCTGGCAACCGTGCTGATTTTGTCCTTAAGCCCCATCTCGTCCGGATAGAGCACCTGGAACTCGGAGGGCTTATGCTCCAGGGTCTCAAGGACCTTCTCTGCGAGGGCGATGCCGCCCTCCCCGCCCTTGGCCCACACCTCGGACAGGGCGAATTCACAGCCCTGATCCTCGCAGAATTTCTTAATATAAGCGTATT
>CALWMT010000158.1 GCA_944382045.1 uncultured Enterocloster sp.
CCAGACTGCTTTTTTAAAGGAATCTTCAGGGTTTCGCATACTGTTTAATGTTCTGTTTTCAAAGGACTGTGTTGTTGTCCTCGCGGACAGCTTATATATATTAGCACAGGCTGTTCCGTTTGTCAACAACTTTTTTATTTTTTTAATTTATTTCTTTGCTGTCGCCCGACAGCTAGATTAGGATACCATGTTGTTCCATTTCTGTCAAGGACTATTTTAAAGTTTTTCCGACATTTTTTTCCGAGATACATATCGGAAAACACCCTCCGGTACAAGCGCACGAAGGTGCTCCCAATCGCACTGCTCAAGATAGGCTCTGGCCTTGGATGCGCTCACCGCCTCTTCTCCCAGTCTTTTCCGTTCGATCTCCCTTACCTGAATGCCATATGAGGGAAGCACCCGTTTCATCTCCTGGTTGTATTGATTCGTCACGGCACAGTATGGCTCTGTCCCCACAAATCGCCGGGTAATCCCCAGCGCGGGAGCAATTCTTTTTCCAAAGAGCTCCAGATCCAGACGGCAGTTCGCTTTCTGGCCCTGCTGCTTGTCCTTAAAGAAATAGGTGGGAAAGGTTGCCGCAGAAACCATATAATCAGAGGTCCAATGCAGGATCACTCTGGGCAGTCCCTCAATTCCTTCCCGCACCATCAAATGCCGCTCCTTAGGCGTAAACATGCTCCTGTCATCTGACAGCAGGAAGAGGTGAAGGTACTGGCAGCTCTCCAGCGCCTTTTCCAAAAGATATCTGTGTCCCAATCTAAATGGATTGCAGTTTGCCACAGCCGCTCCCACAGCCCCTTCCCGTTCTCCCGCTTCCAGAGCCTCCGGGACAGTCTCCCTGCGCAGATCCTCCAAAAACGCCTGAAAGCCCTTCTTTTTGTTTTCCAGGAATAGAACCTCCGGTGTTTTTAAGATCTCATAAAATCCCATGGAACAAAATAAATCCTCATTTTCCGGCTTTGTGTAAATGAAAATATGCGGCCGGTTCTGCTCCACTTCATACTGGATAAGCTCAGATAGAATCTCCGCGGCAATCCCTTCCCCCTGATATTCCGGATGTACGGCAATGCATTTTAATACATTCCGGTCTGCTGAGCCGGTTCCGATTATCTCATACGCTTGGTTCAGGACACAGACAGAGTATTCGATTCCCTCGTCATATGACAGTCCCATCCTGCCAAGAAATTCTTTCAGCCGTCTTCGGTCTTCTCCCGCAAATGGGCGCCCCGTCAAAATCATTCTGATACTCTCCCTCCCGCCTGCACCTAGCTGCTGAATTCGAATGGCTTTATCTCCCGCACCACGTCCATGATCGTCCCATCCCGGCCTTCAATAATTCCCACAACCCGATCGCCAAAGGGCACCCTTTCGGGTTCTCCAGCAATCGAATATGCGATATCCCGTAGCTCCTCAATGGTCTTAAAGGGCAGATCCACTCCCTTCATGGCTTCAATCAAGTCCTGTCTCCTGGGATTGATGGCGATGCCGTAATCCGTGACCACTGCGTCAATGCTCTCTCCTGGCGTGGTGACTGTGGTCACATCTGTGCAGACTGCCGGAATTCTTCCCTGCAGCAGCGGTGTAATGACAATCGCACACTTTGCCCCGGCTGCCGTATCCGGATGACCGCCCTGGGCCCCTGTAATCATTCCATCCGATCCCACCACTACATTGCAGTTAAAGTGGACATCCACCTCCAGAGCAGCAAGAATTACAAAATCAAGCTTATTTACCACTGCACCCTTGTTAAAGGGATTGGCGTATTCTCCCGCGCTGATCCGATAGTGCCGCAGATCCTTCACAGACTCCACCGCATCCAAATCAAAGTCCTGGGTGTCTAAAAGAGCGTCCACCTGGTCATTGATCAGCAGATCGCACATGGCCTTGGTCAGGCCGCCCACGCCGAAGCGCATGCGGATTCCCCGCTCCTTCATGATCCTTGATAGAGATATTACGGAGGCAATGGAGGCCCCGCCAACACCTGTCTGATAGGAAAATCCGTCCCTAAAATATGGCGTGTTCACCACAAACTGGGTACAGTAGTCCGCCATCATCAGCTTGCGCATATCCTTTGTGGGCTTGGCCGCCCCCGTTGCAATCTTGGAGGGATCTCCGATTGCATCAACCACAACCACATAGTCAACCTTGGTCATGGAGATATGGGCCGGGAAATTTGGAAAGGGAACAAGACAGTCGGTAATGGCCACCACCTTGCTGGCATGGTATGCGTCGGCAATCGCGTAGGAGAGGACGCCGCAGTCGGACTTTCCTCCGATTCCCCGGCAGTTTCCATATTCATCGCAGGTCGGTGCACCGATAAATGCAATATCGATCTGGGTTTCTCCTGTATCCAGGGCGCGCACCCGCCCCCCATGGGAGCGCATAATCGCAAGTCCCTTCAGCTTTCCCCTGGAAATCGCCTCCCCGATTTTCCCCCGCACGCCGGAGGACTGAATGTTGGTGATCGTTCCATCCTCAATATATTCTACCAGCGGATCCTGGGCCTTTCCCAGTGAGCTGGCGCAAATGGTGATATCCCTGATCCCCATATCGTGGATGGCCTTCATCACCATATTCACCACGTAATCTCCCTCTCGGAAATGATGGTGAAAGCTTACCGTCATCCCATCCCGAATCCCGCATTTCACCAGCACATCCTCTATGCTGTCCGCCAGCTTGCTTCCCTCGGAATTCATGACGCATTTCGTCACAGCGCCGTGCTTTACATATTCATATCCATCAAAATGATGAACTCCCTGGAATACCTCCTTGCCTGTCTGCTTTAATATTTCTTCCGGTATATCTCTTCCAACTGCATTGATCATTTATAAATCCCCCTTGTACACACCCGATGCCTTGGCCAGCGCAATGGTCCGCTTCGCCCCATCATAAAAGGCGATGTCGATCATTTTTCCGTCTACTGTAAACACACCGATTCCCTGTGCCTTTTTTGCATCAATCTCCCGCACAACCTTTTCCGCAAAAATGATGTCCCTTTCATCCGGAGTAAAAATCTCATGTACAATTCGAATCTGGCGCGGGTTGATGATGGATTTCCCGTCAAATCCCATCAAATGAATGGTCTCCACATCCCGGCGGAAGCCCTCCTCATTGTTCAGATCCGTGTAAACCGTGTCAAAGCACTGCACACCCGCCGCTCTGGCCGCAATGATCAGGTTCTGTCTCGCTCCCATCAGCTCTATCCCTGTTCCCGTGATATGCGTCTGGAGATCCTTTGTATAATCCCCGCCGGAGAGCGCAATGCCAAAGAGCCGCTCCGATGCCTCACAGATATCCAGAGCGTTCATCACCCCCCGCGCAGACTCAACTGCAGCCATAATCAGCACACTGCCCTCCGGCCGGCCGAATTCCCGCTCTGCCCTTGCGATCTCTTTCTCCGCCAGATGCACATCCTCCTCGTTTTCTGTCTTGGGAATCCGAATCGCGTCACAGCCGCCTGCCACACTGCAGCGGATGTCCTCCTTCCAGTAGGGCGTATCCAGCCCGTTGATTCGGACAACCCGCTCGCATCCCCGGTAGTCAATGGAGCGAAGTGCATGAAACAGAGAAAACCTAGCTGCATCCTTCTGGTTTTCAGCAACCGCATCCTCCAGATCGAGCAGCAGAGAGTCCGGCTTGTAGATATACGGATCCTTGATCAGCCCCGGCTTCTGGGCATTCAGAAACATCATGGTTCTTCTCAGCCGTTTTTTATTTGCATTGATCATCGAATCGCGCCTCCCCATGGCAGATTGTCGATCTGCTTTAATGAACGATATACCGCTGCCTCTATTCTGGCCTTGATGGTGCAGTCCAGCGCTCCCTTATCAATAATAGAAATCCTTACGCTGTCTACCCCCAGATTTTTCAGCGTCTCCAGAGCCGTCCTGAGGATCTGGTTTCCATATTGATTTAGCACTGCGCTCTCAAGAGTCAATTCAATCGTTCCTTTTCCTTCCTGAACCATTACCTGGCAGTCGCTTGATTCCAGGGTTCCCGCTATCGCCGGACGTTTTATCTCCATTTTCTTCTCCTCCTCATTTTTTCATGAAATTGATCAGGCATCCAGCCTTTACAATCTGCCGCTCCTCCGGCGTCATGTCCGCCGCATACAGGGAAATCTCTTCTGCTCTGCCATTCCTCACCACATTTCCGCAGCCTGCAAGCGTTTCCCGCATAAACTGATGGATGACTGCAATGTGAGGCGGTACATAGATGCCGCCGTATTTTTGAGCAGCGGACAATCCAAACATGTGGTCATCCTCGTTGATGGTTCCTCCAACCGCACAGAGGGAATTGTGGCAGTTCGTCAGGACATAGGGAAGCGCAAAACGCTCCATCCCCGAGGCCCTTGCCGTCTGGATAATGCCCACAAAGGTAATGTCATGGGATGCCATGGCATCGAATCGGAGCCTGAGCTTCTCCATGCTTCCGGAGGTATTGTGCTTTTCCATTATGGAATAGGCGATGGTTCCCTTTCTCGCCTCCTCCCTTGACACCCTCCTCCCGGTGACGGCCTCCGCCTCATCCTCCGACTCTGCGATCTGTGTACCGCCGAGCAGGTAAATGCCGTGTTCATACAATTTTACCATTTTGTATCCTCCCTACGCTTTGCTTATGGCTGTATGTCCCATTTGGCTTTCCTGCTCTCAATATATACCCTTGTGTTATCAGATTCAAATATGGAAAACCGGTGTTATCAATCGGTTTTTCCGATATCATTTCCTGGCGTTCACCCCTCCTGGTATACCTCCCGAATGATCTCCTCCAGCTTCTCCGCCCCCCTTGAATGGTACTCCTCCGAGGGGTAAGCAATTCCCAGATCCGCATACACGCCCTTTTCGCCAATCCGCATGTACTGAATCTCCGAATCCAGCTCCTGGCAGGACTGATAGGTAAATGCCAGTCCAAGCCCCTCCTTTGCCATGGAAACCGCCATGGCTGCGGATGGTACAGGATTATGGCGTAATTCTGGAGAGATGCTTTGCCCAGCCTCTGGGCAGCGGAAAATATATGAGCAATCTTCCCTCGAACCTGGAGGCCATCCGGGCCTGCGGCTATCAGCATGTCATGGTCAGCACCGACGGCGGACAGGTGGAAAATCCGCTTTGGGAGGAGGCCCTGCGGCAGTATGTGGATTATCTGGCTCAAAATGGAATCCCAGAAAATGAAATACGCTATATGACCCGCGGCATCCAGGCATGGCTGCTGGATCTTGCTCCTTAGCAGGAGCCCTAAAAAAACAGCGGAACCCCCTGCCATAAAGCAGGAAGCTCCGCTGTCTATGATCTGCCCTCCAGGCCAGCCCTTCGGGCATCTTATACCCTATGAAACAGCTGCACACTGGCCGGCGCCCTTACTCCTCTGTCGTTTCTGCGGCAGGCGCATCGTCCGCATCAGTATCCGCATCCTCTGCAGTGTCAGCATTCTCCGTCACGGCGTCCATATCCTCCGTATCGTCGATCGCCAGCACCTCCTCCGCCACATTGTCCTCTGTCAGAGCGTTCTCATTCGGAGTCTCTCCCGCGGGAAGCTCCTCGTCCTCACCTGACAGCGGAACCTCATCCGTCTTGCTGAGCTCGGAATCAAGACGCACCTGACGGTAGCGCTTCATACCGGTTCCGGCAGGAATCGGCTTACCGATGATTACGTTCTCCTTGAGGCCGATCAGGTGATCCACCTTTCCGTTGATAGCCGCCTCCGTCAGAACCTTGGTGGTCTCCTGGAAGGAGGCTGCAGACAGGAAGGAGTCTGTAGCCAGGGAAGCCTTGGTGATACCCAGCATAACCTGACGGCCCTCCGCCGGCTTCTTGCCCTCGGCCTCCAGCTTCTCATTCATCTCCTGGAACTCCAGCACATCCATGGATACGCCGGGCAGCATATCGCTGTCGCCGCTCTCCTCAATCTTCACCTTCTTCAGCATCTGATGGACGATCATCTCAATGTGCTTATCGTTGATCTCCACGCCCTGAAGGCGGTACACGCGCTGCACTTCCTGAATCATATAGTCCTGCACTGCCCGCACACCCTTGATCTTCAGGATATCGTGGGGATTCACGCTTCCCTCGGTCAGCTCATCGCCGGCCTCCAGCACCTGTCCCTCCGTCACCTTAATACGGGAGCTGTAGGGGATCAGATACGTCTTCGCATTGCCTGTCTCATTGTCGGTGACAGTAATCTCGCGCTTCTTCTTGGTGTCCTTGATGCTCACCACACCGCCGAATTCCGTGATGATGGCAAGACCCTTAGGCTTGCGCGCCTCAAAAAGCTCCTCCACACGGGGAAGACCCTGTGTGATATCGCCGCCGGCCACACCGCCGGTATGGAAGGTACGCATGGTAAGCTGTGTACCAGGCTCACCGATAGACTGTGCCGCAATAATGCCGACAGCCTCTCCCACCTGCACAGGCTGACCTGTAGCCATGTTGGCACCGTAGCACTTGGCGCACACACCGATATGAGACTTGCAGCTGAGCACCGTGCGGATCTT
>CALWMT010000159.1 GCA_944382045.1 uncultured Enterocloster sp.
TATCCAGCACGGCCTCCGCGCCGGCTGTCACCAGAGGATTGCCCCCGTAGGTGGTTCCGTGGTCCCCGGGAACCATGGCGGATGCCGCCTTCCCGCAGGCCAGGAATGCTCCCACCGGCAGGCCATTGCCCAGAGCCTTGGCCACTGTCATCACATCCGGCTTCACCCCATAGTGCTGCCAGGCAAACATTTCCCCGGACCGGCCCATGCCGCACTGAATCTCATCCAGTATCAGCAGAAGGTCATGCTCGTCACAGAGAGCCCTGACTCCCTTTATAAATTCTTCTGTTGCCGGATAAACCCCGCCCTCTCCCTGGACGGGCTCCATGATAACCGCGCAGGTATTTTCATTGATAAGCGCCTTCACGCTGTCCAAATCATTAAAATCTGCAAAGCGGATGCCCGGAATCAGGGGCGCAAACGGCTCCCGATAATGGGAATTCCCAGTTACGGATAATGCTCCCATGCTCCGTCCGTGGAAGGAGCGGTTCATGGCGATAATCTCGCCGGCTGCCTGCGGGCCGCCCTGGGTCTTATTATAATGATACCGCCTGGCAATCTTAAGGGCCCCCTCGATGGCCTCCGTCCCGCTGTTGGTGAAGAACACCTTATCCATCCCGGAGGCGGCGAGAAGCTTCTCTCCCGCACGCACCGAGGGCTCGTTGTAAAACAGGTTGGAAATGTGGGTCAGCTTGTCAAGCTGCGCCTTCACCGCGCAGGTATACTCCTCATCCCCGTATCCAAGGCCCATCACTGCGATTCCCGCTCCAAAGTCCAGATACTCCTTCCCCTCCGTGTCATAGAGGTGCACCCCTTTTCCATGGTCAAACACCACAGGGTACCGGTTGTATGTCTTATAGAGGACGTGCTCCGCCCTCTCCATCATTTCTCTATCAGCCATGATAATACCTCTCGTCCTCCTTTGCGTTGAAAATCGCCGTGCCGATACCTTTATCCGTAAATATCTCGAGAAGCAGGCAGTGGGGAATGCGGCCGTCCATAATGTGAACCCTGGAAACACCCTGCTCCATTGCGTTAATACAATTCTGCAGCTTGGGCAGCATGCCGCCTCCCAGCATGCCGCTGTCCACAAAGGCCTGGGCCTCATCCACCGTCATCTCAGAGATAAGGGTGGACTTGTCATTATAATCCTTGAACACACCCTCCACGTCCGTGAGGAAGGCCAGCTTCTCCGCCTGCACCGCTGTGGCCACCGCGCAGGCTGCGTCGTCCGCGTTGATATTGTAGCTCTGGAAGCTCTCGTCAAAGCCGATGGGGCAGATAATAGGAAGAAAATCCTTCTCCAGCAGGTCATAAATCACCTTTGGATTCACCTGCTCAATCTCCCCCACAAAGCCGATATCCTGGCCGCCGGAATACTTTTTCCTGCATTTTAACAGCATGCCGTCCTTGCCGCTGATGCCAACCGCCTTTACGCCCAGCTCATTGACCAGCTGCACCAGGCTCTTGTTCACCTTATTTAACACCATCTCCGCAATCTCCATGGTGTCCGCGTCCGTCACCCGCAGGCCGTTGATAAAATGGGGCTCCATCCCCACCTTTCCCACCCAGCGGCTGATTTCCTTTCCGCCGCCGTGGACAATGATGGGCTTAAAGCCCACCAGCTTTAATAATACCACATCCTGGATAACCTTCTTTTTCAGCTCCTCATCCACCATAGCGCTGCCGCCGTACTTTACAACCACAATCTTCCGATTAAAGCGCTGGATATAGGGCAGAGCCTCAATGAGAACCGCCGCCTTCTGCATAGGCGTAATCTGCATGGATTCCAAATTCATTTTCCCCATCCTCCTCATGAGCGGTAATCCGCATTAATCTTCACATAGTCAAAGGTCAGGTCGCAGCCCCAGGCTGTGGCCGTCTCCGTGCCCATCTTAATATCTGCAACAGCCCGGACCTCCGGCTCAGAGAGAATCCTCGTGGCCTGCTCCTCGCTGTAGTCCACCGCCACCCCATTTTCAATAATCTGCATGCTTCCCGCACTGCTCTCAAAGAAAAGGTCCACCTTCTCCGGGTCAAACTCCGCCCCGGAATATCCCATGGCACAGAGAATTCTGCCCCAGTTGGCGTCGTGGCCGAAGATAGCCGCCTTGGTGAGATTGGAGGTAATCACCGCCTTGGCCAGTGTCTTGGCCTGCTCCTTTGTGGACGCTCCCTTTACCTGTACCTCAAAGAGAGCGGTGCAGCCCTCCCCGTCCCCGGCGATTTTTTTCGACAATGTCTCATTCACATACCGCAGGCCCCGGCAGAATGCCTCGTACTCCGGCCCCTCCTCTGCAATCTCCGGATTGCCGGCCATGCCGTTTGCCAAAAGAAGGACCGTGTCATTGGTGGAGGTATCTCCGTCCACGGAAATCATATTGTAGGTGTCCTCTATATCCTCCCGCAGCGCCTTAAGGAGCAGGTCCCTGCTGATGGCCGCATCCGTTGTCACAAAGCTCAGCATGGTGCACATATTGGGGTGAATCATGCCGGAGCCCTTGCACATGCCGCCGATTGTCACTGTGACGCCGCCGATATCCACCTGGACGGCCGCCTCTTTATTCTTGGTGTCCGTGGTCATAATCGCCTTGGAGGCTGCCTCCCCGGCTGCAGGGCCCTCAGCCAGGCTTGGCGCCATCGCATGAATCCCCGCCGCAATCCGGTCCATGGGCAGCTGCATGCCAATGACGCCGGTGGAGGCCACCAGCACGCTCTCCTCCGGGATATGCAGGGCCTGTGAAACGGCCTTCGCCGTCTGGCTGCAGTACCTCATGCCCTCCTCGCCCGTGCATGCGTTGGCAATGCCCGCGTTGATGACAACCGCCTGGGCGGCCGCCCCCTCCTCTACCCGCATACGGTCCCACTTCACCGGGGCCGCCTGTACAAGGTTCTTGGTAAATGTACCCGCTGCCCGGCAGGGAACAGGGCTGTAAATCATAGCCATATCCTGCCTGCCGCTGTACTTAATTCCCGCCGCAGTCGATGCCGCCTGAAAGCCCTTTGCCGCGGTTACGCCTCCCTCTATCGGGACAAATCCCGCCTCTGTCTCCTTTTTCATCTCAAATCTCCTTTCGCGTCTCAGCGCACAAATCTCGTTATATTCTCCTCATTCAATACAAACTCATAGCTGTTGATGTCCTCCCGCTCCGTCCAGCCGATTCCCTGCCAGAAGGCATTTCCCACCAGATTCTGCTTAAACGCAATCAGGCTGACCTTGCTCACGCCCTCCCGCTCCAGGGCCTCTATGGCCTGCCGCACCATGCGGTAGCCGATGCCGTGCTTGCGGTACTCCCGCGCCACACACACGTGGTAAAAGAAGCCCGTGCGTCCGTCGTGGCCGCACAAAATATTTCCTATAATACGCCCATTCTGAACAGCCACCACGCTGGTGGTGGGGTTGCGCTTAAGGAAGCGCTCCACCCCCTCCCGGGAGTCATCAATGCTGCGGATTCCAAAGCCCTTTATCTCTGTCCACAGCTTATATACCTGCTCATAATCCTCCAGCTCCATTGTCCGGATGAGGATATCCATCGTGCCAGCCATGCCAATTCCTTCCTTCTGTCAAAACCTTTTACGGGAAAATGGGGACCTGCTTAAGCCCCGCATTCTCCGGCAGGCCGAACATCAGATTCATATTCTGAATGGCCTGGCCGGCGGCGCCCTTCACCATATTGTCGATGGCGCCCATCATCACCACCCGCTTTGTCCTGGGGTCGAGGACCACATTCACATCCGCAAAATTGCTCCCCTCCACCCAGCGGGTCTGGGGAACCACTCCCGGCTCCAACACACGGACAAAATATTCCTCCCCATAGCAGGCTGCATAGGCCGCACGGATTTCCTCCTCCGAGGCCTCCTTCGCCAGGGAGGCGTAGGCCGTCACCAGAATGCCCCGGTTCATGGGAACCAGATGAGGGGTAAAGCTGATGGTCACCGGATGCCCCGCCGCATAGGAGAGCTGCTCCTCAATCTCCGGGGTGTGCCGATGGGAGGCCACGCCGTAAGCCTTTATATTCTCATTGACCTCGCAGAACAGGCTGTCCACCTTGGTTCCCCTGCCCGCCCCGGAGGTGCCGGACTTTGCATCAATAATCAGGGTATCCGTGTCGATAAGCCCGGCCTTCACCAGGGGATACACGGCAAGGAAGGAGCAGGTGGGGAAGCATCCCGGATTGGCCACAAGGCGGGCCTTCTTCACCTGCTCCCGGTTAATCTCCGGCAGTCCATACACCGCCTCCGCGATAAACTGGGGCGCCTTGTGCTCCAGCTTGTACCACTTCTCATACACGGACACATCCTTAATCCGGAAATCCGCGCTCAGGTCGATAATCTTTGTCTGCGACAAAATCTCCTCGTCCACCAGGGAAGCGCAGAGCCCCTGGGGGGTGGCGGTGAAAATCACGTCCGCCTCCTTCGCCAGCTCCTTCATATTGTCATCCAGGCAGTCCGCCTCCACCAGACGGAACATGTTCTGGTAAATGGACGCATATTTTTTATCCACATAGCTGCGGGAGCCGTACCACACGACCTCCACATCCTCTCTCTGGAGCAGAAGCCTTGCAAGCTCTCCGCCCGCATAGCCTGTGGCTCCGATAATTCCTGCTTTTATCATATACCTTCCCGTAACCGTTCCTTCCGAACCGTTACCTCTCCTCCTTCCAAACATTTTCATGCTGCTGCCGTCTAAAACAGTTCCATTATAAGAGCTTTTTTCCCAAAAGCCAAGTGTTTTAAGAATACTTGCGGCGATGTTTTATAATTATACACTTTGTCTGCATAATATGCAAGCATAATTTCTATTTTCCTCTTGCATTAATTCAAATTATGTTGTATATTTATGAAAGTTCAAATACGCATAACAATTCAGGAGGATATAAAAATATGAGTGAAAAAGTAGTTTTGGCATATTCCGGCGGTCTGGACACCACCACCATTATTCCCTGGTTAAAGGAAAATTTCGGCTACGAGGTCGTCTGCTGCTGCATCGACTGCGGCCAGGGCGAGGAGCTGGACGGCTTAGACGAGCGGGCCAAGCTCTCCGGCGCTTCCAAATTATACATTGAAGACGTGGTGGACGATTTCTGCGACAATTACATCATGCCCTGCCTAAAGGCCAATGCGGTCTATGAGAACAAGTACCTCTTAGGAACCTCCATGGCCCGCCCCGCCATCGCCAAGCGCCTGGTGGAAATCGCCCGCAAGGAGGGCGCCACTGCCATCTGCCACGGCGCCACCGGCAAGGGCAACGACCAGATTCGCTTTGAGCTGAGCATCAAGGCCCTGGCCCCCGACATCAAAATTATTGCCCCCTGGCGCATGACGGATGTGTGGACCCTGCAGTCCAGGGAGGATGAGATTGAATACTGCCGGCAGCACGGCATTCACCTGCCCTTTGCCGCTGACAGCAGCTACAGCCGCGACCGCAACCTGTGGCACATCAGCCATGAGGGCCTGGAGCTGGAGGATCCCTCCCTGGAGCCCAACTACGACCATCTTCTGGTCTTGAGCGTTCCCCCGCAGAAGGCCCCCGACAAGGAGGAGTCTGTAACCATTACCTTTGAGAAGGGCGTTCCCACCAGCGTGAACGGCGAGAAGATGAAGGTGTCCGACATCATCCGCAAGCTCAATGAGATGGGCGGCCGCAACGGCATCGGAATTGTGGATATTGTCGAAAATCGGGTGGTAGGCATGAAATCAAGAGGCGTATACGAGACTCCCGGCGGCACCATCCTCATGGAAGCCCACGAACAGCTGGAGGAGCTGGTGCTTGACCGCGCCACCATGGAGGTCAAGAAGGATATGGGCAATAAGCTGGCCCAGATTGTATATGAGGGAAAATGGTTCACTCCCCTTCGGGAGGCCGTGCAGGCCTTTGTGGAGTCCACCCAGGAATATGTAACCGGCGAGGTAAAGTTTAAGCTCTACAAGGGCAATATCATCAAGGCCGGAACCACCTCCCCCTACTCCCTGTACAGCGAGTCCCTGGCCTCCTTCACCACCGGCGACCTCTACGACCACCACGACGCCGACGGCTTCATCACCCTCTTCGGCCTTCCCTTAAAGGTACGGGCCATGAAGATGGCGGAGTTAAAGGAAGAGAAGAAGAATTAGCGCGCCAGCCTTAAAGGCTGCAAAAGCAAAGCGCCGCCAGGCGCTTATAAGCCAATAAAACAGGCGCTGCACCCGACTGCCTGGGCAGGGGTACAGCGCCTGTTTTTGCGCAGCAGTTTCCGCAGCTTTACAAGCTGCTGCTCTGCGGTTACATAAGTCCTCTCACCGCGTCCGCCACGCGCTCTGCGGTAAATCCAAATTTTTCAAAGAGCTGGCCTGCGGGGGCGCTGGCGCCAAACCGCTCCATGG
>CALWMT010000160.1 GCA_944382045.1 uncultured Enterocloster sp.
GCAGATATCCGTGCAAAGCCCCACGACCTCCGCCTGGGAGAATCCGCCGTCCCGCACATACTCTGCCAGCTCCCGGCTTCCGAAGGTCCCCTTCTCAAACCGTGTTCCCGCAAGCTCCTTAAACGCGTCCGCAAGCTCCCAGCCAGGCGTCCCCTTGATGCAATGGGGCACGGGAAGCCTTCTCCCCTCCTGGGTGGCGGGATAATCCGGCCCGTGGGTGTCAAGGGTGAAAACCACAGTCTCCCCTGCGGCCTGGTACGCCTTGATTTTCTCCTCCACGGCCGGCACAATGGCCTGGGCCTCCTTAGTGCCCAGGGCCCCGTCCACAAAATCCTTCTGCATGTCTACCACAACAAGCAAACGGCTCATATGTATTTCCTCCTGGGTATCTATGATATGCCGCTCCCTTTGGGCGGCTTCCTCTTCCCTTACAGTCTACCACAGATTTGCCTGCAAGGAAAGCGGGTCTTGGGAAAACTGTTTTCGCTGCTTTGGGGCAGCAATCCGGAAGGAAGGCAGCAGGCGGCATACAGGCGAATGCAGATGTCAGAGGAGAGGCGTCATATAAAGCGGAAGAAAATGAATCTCCTCCTCCTCCTTTACATCGCCCGGGTGCAGCACATAGGGGATATACGTCTGTTCCTTATATTTTTTCACAAATTTGCGGAGAGATGTCAAAGTATAGTTCTTTGTTGACTTAACTTCAATGGGAGAAATATTGTGCCGGCTGCTGATTTTGCTCTTTGCCGCCAAAAAATCAATTTTCATCCGGGCATCCTTATCCTCGCGGGAGGAATTCGAGTAAAAATACAGCTTATGTCCCGCTGCCGTGAGCATCTGCGCCACCAGATTTTCCACTATCATGCCCTGATTTACCTCCAGCTTGTCAAACAGCAATTTTCTGTAAAGCTCCTGGCTGATAATTCCATTTTCGTCAAAGGCATGGCTGATAAGCAGTCCGGTATCTGCCATATAGCATTTTAATGTCATGCGATCCATATTCAGCTTCAGGCCAATATCCGGAGCAGTTGAATTGTAGCAGATATTCACAATCATTGCATCGTCCAGCCAGAACAGAGCGTTCTCATAATCCCGCAGACGCGCATTCTTTTTCAGCGAGGAAAGCTTAAACTTTTTCTCATGTTTTTGAAGCTGCGCCGGAATCTCATCGAAAATACTCTGTACCTTCATCTCATATCCCTGGGCATGCTTGGCGATGTCAGACCGGTAAAGCGTCAGAATATCTCTTTTGACCTGGTCAACCTTATCAAAATCCCGGCTCTGTACATATTCCGCCACGGCCTGGGGCATGCCGCCTACAATCATATACTGCCGGAAATAGTCCATCGCCTTCCGGTGCATCACTTGTCCCATAGGCTTTCCCGTATCATAGCATCTGCGAATCATATCCATCAGCATTTCATTTCCCTGGGCCCATAAAAACTCCTCGAAATCCATGGGATATAATTTCATGTGGCGCTCTTCTGACGGAATCACTATGTCTTTTACATTCCATTTTATGGACATTAGGGAGCCTGTTTCCATGTAATGGTACCGGCCATCTCCTACCAAATATTTGATGGCGGCGCGTGCCTGAGGAAAAAGCTGTACCTCGTCGAAAATGATCAGCGATTCCCCTGGATACAGCTTAATATTGTAGTAGTTGGAAAGATACATAAAAAGTGTATCCAAATCATCCAAATAGTGCAAAAATAAATCTCTTACCTCTGTGCCTGCCCGGTTAAAATCGATAAGAAGATAGCTTTTATACTCCGCCCTGGCAAATTCCTCCGCAATATAGCTCTTGCCAACCCGCCGGGCTCCATCCAGGAGCAGAGCCGTCCTTCCCGCCCAATTCTTTTTCCAATTGACTAACTCCGCATAAATTTTACGTTTCATAAGCCCTCCTTAAAGAAAACTGCTGCGATGCAAAACCAGTGCCGGTGGTTTCGCGAAACACGGAATCAAGATTTTTATTATGTATATTATAACACGTTTTCAAGATTTTTATTATTCAATTTTTGCACATTTTCAAGACTTTTTAGCATTAAAAAGGGCTGTCCTGAAGCAGATAGTTCCAAAATAGAAGGAGACAACCCCCAACAGAATTCTGACTCTAAATCGGCGATACGAGTATATATAGCCTCTTTATTCTTTGTACTTCCTGTCGTACAGCAGTGCCGCGAACAGCACCACAAAGCAGGAGCCCGCATTGTGGACCAGAGCGCCGGTAGTGGGAGTAAGCACCTCCATGAGGGAGAGGACGATGGCTGCGAAATTGATGCACATGGACATGGCAATGCTGCGCTTGATCGTCCGTATTGTCTCATTGGACAGCCATTTCAAATAGGGGATCTTAGCGATATCGTCGGTCATAAGGGCCACATCCGCTGCGTCCACCGCGATGTCGCTTCCCATGGCGCCCATGGCCACTCCCACATCCGCTGCCTTTAAGGCTGGCGAGTCGTTGACGCCGTCGCCGATCATGCACACCTTACGGCGCTCCCGCCGCATTTCTTCAATATTTTCCACTTTCTCTGCCGGGAGCAGGCCGGCCCGCACCTCCGATATGCCCGCCTGCCCTGCGAAATACTCCGCTGTCCGTTTATTATCCCCGGTGAGAAGCACAGTTCGGACACCCATCTTTGTCAGCCGGGACACCATCTTTTCTGCCTCCGGCCGAATCACATCCGACAGAGCGATTACCCCCAGGCATTTCCTGTCATCCGCCGCGAATACAAGGGCCTTTCCCTGGCCGCGCAGCTGCGCAAGTTCCCCACAGACGCTGGAAATCCCCGTGGTTTTGTCCGCTGCCTGCGCAGCGCTCTCCAACGAAATTCCATTTTCTTCCAAAAAGTTTTCATTTCCGCAGAGCAGGCGCCGTCCATCCACCTGCGCGGCCACGCCCTTTCCTGCAGTCATCCGGAAAGCCGTGGATTCCGAAATTGTGAGGCCCCGGGCTCTGGCGCTGGCCACGATTGCCATTCCCAAGGGATGCTCGCTCCGCTGTTCTGCGGAGGCGGCCAGGGAAAGGAGCGCGTTTTCACTGATGGCGGGGTCAAATGGGAGAATATCGCTGACCTCCAGCCTGCCATATGTGAGGGTTCCCGTCTTATCAAAGGCAATGGTGCCGGTCTTTCCCATATTTTCCAGGGCCTCTCCGGATTTGATAATCACGCCCTGCTTCGCCGCCTGTCCGATGGCTGCCATGACCGCTGTGGGGGTGGCCAAAACCAGAGCGCAGGGGCAGAATACTACCAGGATGGTGACCGCTGTGATGATATTTCCGGTTCCAATATATGCAGCTATGGCGATGAGGAGAGCCACAGGAACCAGCCAGCTGGCGCACCGGTCCGCGATGCGCTGCACAGGAGCCTGCCGGTTCTCCGCTTCCTGCATCATACGCACCAGCTTCTGCAGGGAGCTGTCTTCCCCCACGCCTACAGCCGAGATATCAATGGAGCCAAAACAGTTGATGGTGCCGCAGAACACCTCGTCTCCTGCTTTTTTGTCCACAGGCAGGGATTCCCCTGTGATGATGGCCTGATCCACGGCGGTCTCCCCGCTCACGATGCATCCATCCACCGGCACGGTCTCTCCGGGAAGGATGCGCAGGATATCCCCCTTACGGATATCCTGAACCGGTATCAGCTCCTCCTCCCCCTCACGGATTCTGCGGCCCTGGGCGGGAGCCAGGCTGAGAAGCTTTTTCAATCCCTTCTTCGCCCGGTCGGTGGTGGCCTCCTCCAGCAATGCCCCGATGGCCATGATGAATACCACTTCCCCCGCTGCGAACAGGTCGCCGATGGCGATGGCCGCGAACATGGCAATGCAGATCAGGAGGGCGGAGGAAATTTTGCTGATGCCGGGATTGTGCACCACGCGCCACAGAGCCAGGTAAAGCAGGGGAATCCCACAGATGATTATGGTCACCCAGGCTGGGTCGAAGGGAAAGAGAACAAGATGCGTGGCCTCCCCGCCAAATTCCTCCATCAGATGAGGGATCAGGTCAAACAGCAGAAAAATTCCGGCTGCAATGGTCATCGGCAATCCGGCAAGAACGTCATTTATTTTTTTCAGCATAAAAAACCTCCCATTCTGCAACAGTTCAGACGGCCCTTTTCGGGCGGGCGTCCCGCTCCTTGACAGCCGCCCGTCATTGCCGTATAATAAATTTGATAACGAACATATTGTTCTCTTTTATTGTAGCAGGCGCAAAGCGGAATACAAGGGACAGTATTGGCCCTGCGTTTGGTACGGAACATTTTTAAAAAATTGTACGGAGGAATGGGATATGGACAGACGGCAGAAAAAAACGCGGGCGGCTATTTTTGCCGCGTTCCGCGCTCTCTTAACAGAAAAAAGTTATGGAAAAATTACCGTGCAGGACATCATCGACCGGGCGGATGTGGGCCGCACTACCTTCTACACCCACTTTGAGACAAAGGAGGATCTGCTGAAGGCCCTGTGTGAGGAACTGTTCGGCCACATCGTGGACAGCGCCCTGGACAGCGCCAACACCCGGGGGCTCTACTCAGATAAGGCGGCACCCGCATCCGTGTTCTGTCATCTCCTGCAGCACCTTCGGGAAAATGACGGCATCGCCGGGCTGCTCTCCTGCGAGAGCAGCGAGATATTCCTGCGGTATTTCCGGGCCAGCCTGAACAAGCTGATCGAGATCCAGCTTGTCAATCAAGGCCGTGCAATCAATCGGTCAATTCCGCAGGATTTTCTCATCAACCACATCTCCGGAAGCTTTGTGGAGATGGTGCTCTGGTGGATTGAGGGCCGCATGGCGCGGACGCCGGAGGAGTTGGACGGGTATTTCCGGGCGGTGATTGAGCCGGTTTTTTACGTTTGATTCAAAGACGCTCTAAAACATCGGCCGAATCTCTCTCCCGCCAATGGAAACGCAGCTGCCGCTGCGAAGCCGCCTGGAACCGGTCAGCGGCTCCCCATTTACCAGTACCTGAACCTGCGCGTCAAGGGCCTCGATGCACACAAATCCGTCCTCCAGGAACAGGCGTGCCGCACGCCGGGGCGCTGCTGCTCCGGTGAGAAGAATTCCACAGGAGGCATCCCCTCCGATAAGCAGCTCACCGCTCAGCGTAAGCGTATTCCCTCCGGGAATCGCGACTCCCTCCCCGGCCTCTATGCGCATATAGATGCCTGCGTCCGCTGTCTCTGCAAACGCTGTGTCCTCGAACGCTGCCGTGTCCTGGGCCTGGGCTGCCTGGGCAGGCGGAGCAGAAGCGTCCCTGCGCTCCGCACCTCTGTTTTCTGCGCGGGCAGCGCTGTCTTTTGCTGTCTTCGTCCCTGCGCCTTTGGCCCTGCGTCCTCTGACAATCAGGAAGATGGCAGCCAAAGCTATCACCGCTGCGGCAATTCCAGCCGCAGGAAGGATGCCGCTTCCCCCGGCTGTTTTTTCACCGGATTGCGTCTGAGAGCCAGAGTCCTCCGGCCCGCCGCCTCCTATCTGGCTCTGGGAAGAAACAGCCGCCGGGGCGGAGCTTGTCTCCTCTGGGGATTCTCCGCTCTCACCGGCGGATGTCCCCGCAGTCTCTTCATCTGCTCCGGCTGAGGTCTCCGCAGCGTCTTCATCCGCCCCGGCGGATGTCCCCGCAGTCTCTTCATCTGCCCCAGCTGACGTCTCCGCAGCGCTTTCGTCCGCTCCGGCTGACGTCTCTGCCGCGGTCTCTCCTTCCGCAGCCGATTCCGATTCATCTCCAGCCGCCGCCGTCTGGCCGTCCTCCTCCCCTGGAATATCGACCGCAGCCTCGCCCCTGCAGAGCAGAGTCCCGCTGGAGGCAAAGGTAAAGGACACCTCCTGATTCTCCCCGGCCGCCGCCTGTCCGCCCAGGTCAAAGCCAGTGACCATCAGCTCTCCCGCAGCGTCTGTGAGCGTCTTTGCCGCCGTCCCCGCAGTGAGGCTGCCCGTGAGCACCTGGTGAATGCCCCCGGAGCTCTCCGTCAGCTTTCCGAGGCTGTCCAGGGCCTCCGAATCGCTCCCCATTCCCAGGGAGTGGAGCATCACGTCGGAGTGTGTGAGCCGCTCCAAAAGCTCCTCATGGGGAACGCCTCCCAACGGGTCATACTGCACACCGTCCGTAATCACCACCATGGCGCGCAGCTCTGTGCCCTGACGGGGAAGCGTCTCAAAATAATCCAGGGCGCTGTTCATACAGGTGTGCAGGCGGGTCACCGTCTCATCCAAAGGAACAGCCGCCAGCTGCTCCCCGATGCTGTCTGCGGGCACATTTTCATTCACCACCTGAAACTGGTCTCCCAGAGTGGCGAGAATAAAACGGGTATTCTCC
>CALWMT010000161.1 GCA_944382045.1 uncultured Enterocloster sp.
TCGCGGCAGTTCCTTTTGAATAATTATCTGGGCTGGAAATACCGCTCCCTTCACATAGTAGATGCCCTGAAAAGCCGGATGCCACTGCAGCGGCCTTCGCCTCATCCGCATTCCTCCTCTATAGTATACAAAAAT
The DNA here is from genome assembly GCA_944382045.1 of uncultured Enterocloster sp. Lineage (GTDB taxonomy): Bacteria > Bacillota > Clostridia > Lachnospirales > Lachnospiraceae > Enterocloster. The sequence continues at coordinate 136 of CALWMT010000161.1, forward strand.
ACAATGCCTTTTTCAATTCCATTTCAAAATCCATAAAAGGGTATCTGAAAATCGGCTGAAAAGCCTTACGACCGCCCCCAAAGGGCTTTTTCTGAATTCGAACTATTTCGAACCAAATGGAAGAACTCCATTGGATTTACTATACCACAGTTAAGAAGGATATGCAACTTCAAAATATCACACTCTTGCCGCCCGGAAAAGGCAGGGGAAAATCGCGCCTATACGCGCTCATTTCCCCTGTCTACTCTCAAAAAATTTCCTCAAGCCGGGCAATGCACACCCGAAAATATCCAATCACATCCCGCAGATTGCAGCTGCCCGTCTTAAGGAGACGCTTGGCAAGCGCCATCCCCCGTCTCCCGGCCCTGGGGCCCTGGCGCCTTTCGCCCAGCCGGTCCGCCCACTGGGCAAGCACCCGCTTAAGCTCAGCAAGCTCCGCCTGCTCCGACGGCGTCTCCACGTCCTCCCTGGCAAGAAGCTCCTCCAAAAATTCCTGCTCCTTCAGAGAGAGAGCCGCCTCAGGCAGCAAATCCGGCCGCCGCTCCAGTGTCCGCCGGATGGCCTCCTTTCTCCGCCAATCCTCAATCCGCTTGTGGTGGCCGGTGAGAAGAACCTCCGGCACGGAAAGCCCCCGGTAGACCGGAGGACGGGTGTACTGCGGATACTCCAGAAGGCCGCCGGAAAAGGACTCATCCTCAGCGGAAACATCATTTCCCAGGACCCCGGGCACAAGGCGGCTGATGCAGTCTATCATCACCATGGCGGGAAGCTCTCCGCCGGTAAGCACAAAATCTCCCAGGGAAATATTGTCCGCATTCAAAAGCGTCAGCGCCCGCTCGTCAATCCCCTCATAATGGCCGCAGAGAAGGACCAAATCCTCCTCCCCCGCCAGCTCCTCTGCCACTGTCTGGCTGAACACGCGGCCCTGAGGGGTCAGGTACACGACCCGGGGACGCTTTCCCAGACGGCTGCACAGGTCCTCATAGGCATCGCACACCGGGGCCGGCTGCATGACCATGCCTGCGCCCCCGCCGTAGGGCACATCGTCCACATGGCGGTGCTTGTCTGTGGAATACTCCCGGATATCGATGGCCTCCACAGATATGAGGCCATTTTCCATAGCCCGGCCTGTGATACTCACCCCCAGCCCATCCATAATCATCTGGGGAAATAATGTCAGTACATGAAAATTCATCCGTTCTCCTTCCATCGGTTCCTTAGCTTTGTCTGCAGGCGGTACAGCGTATTTAAGGCATCAATCGGCGTCATGGTGGAAAGCTCCAGCCCCTCCAGCTCCCGCACAATGTCATCGTCCCGCACCGTGTCAAAGAAGGACAGCTGCTGCATGTCCACCTCGTCGGGCTTCGGCACCGCCTTGTGCTGGGTCACATTGGCGTTCGCCTGGGCAATCTCCTTGGCGCGGGCTGTAATATCATTGTCGCTCAGCTCCTCAGCAATCTCCTTGGCGCGGGCAATCACAGAATCCGGCACGCCCGCAAGCTTCGCCACCTGGATGCCGTAGCTCTTGTCCGCTCCGCCCCGCACGATTTTCCGGAGGAACACAATGTCATCCCCCTGCTCCTTCACCGCAATGCAGTAATTCTTCACTCCGGCAATCGTGCCTTCCAGCTCCGTCAGCTCATGGTAATGGGTGGCAAAGAGCGTTTTCGCGCCCAAAAGCTTCGTATTGCTGATGTGCTCAATCACTGCCCAGGCAATGGAGAGGCCGTCAAAGGTGCTGGTCCCCCGGCCAATCTCGTCCAGGACCAGCAGGCTGTTCCTTGTGGCATTGCGCAGAATATTGGCCACCTCGGTCATCTCCACCATAAAGGTGCTCTGGCCGCTGGCCAAATCGTCGGAAGCGCCCACCCGGGTGAAAATCCGGTCGCAGATGCCGATATCCGCCTCCTGGGCCGGCACAAAGCTCCCAATCTGGGCCATAAGCACAATCAGAGCCACCTGCCGCATGTAGGTGGATTTTCCCGCCATATTGGGGCCGGTGATGACAGAGAGCCGGTTCTTTCCATTGTCCAGAAATGTATCATTGGCCACGAACAAATCGTCCCGCATCATCTGCTCCACCACGGGATGGCGGCCATTTTTTATCTGAATCACGCCCTTCTCATTCATCGAGGGCTTTACATAGTTGCGCCGTGTGGCCACTGCGGACAGAGAGCAGAACACATCCACCGCCGCGATGGCCTTGGCCGTCTTCTGGATGCGCAGCACCTGGGCGGCGATTTCGTCCCGGACCTGGCAGAACAAATCGTACTCCAGGGAAACCAGCTTCTCCTCCGCCCCCATGATAATATCCTCCAGCTCCTTAAGCTCATCCGTGGTATAGCGCTCCGCGTTTGTCAATGTCTGCTTGCGGATAAAATAGTCCGGCACCATGGATTTAAAGGAGTTTGTGACCTCAAAATAATAGCCGAATACCTTATTAAATTTGATTTTCAGGTTCTTGATGCCAGTTTTGTCCTTCTCCCGTGTCTCCAGCTTGGCCAGCCAGTCCTTGCCCTCGGTCTTCGCCTGGCGGAGCCGGTCCGCCTCCTCCGAGAAGCCCTCCTTTATCATGCCGCCCTCCCGGACCGTGATGGGCGGGTCGTCCTCAATGGCGCGGCTGATGAGCGCATGCAGGTCCTCTAAGGGGTCCAGGTCACCGGCCAGCTCCTTTAGGATGGCGCTGTTAAACTCCGCAAGAATTCTGCGGATATGGGGAAGCATTTCCAGCGAGGTCTTAAAGGCAATCAAATCCCTGGGGTTGGCCGTCTTGTAGCTGATGCGGCCGATAAGCCGCTCCAGGTCATAGACGGGATTTAAATACTCGCAGATTTCCTCACGGGAAATATAATTCATATTCAGCTCCTCCACCACGTCCTGGCGGCGGATAATTTCTTCCTTATGAATCAGGGGCTGCTCAATCCATGTCCGAAGGAGCCTGGCGCCCATAGCCGTCTTGGTCTTGTCCAGCACCCACAGCAGGGTTCCCCTCTTCTGCTTCTCCCGCATGGTCTCCACCAGCTCCAGATTTCTCCTGGTGGAGGTGTCGATAATCATGTACTGGCCTGTGGAGTAGGGCGTGATGGCGGTGATGTGCTCCAGGGTGCTCTTCTGGGTCTCATACATGTAGGCCATAACCGCACCCGCCGCAATCACGCCGGTGGAGTAGTCGTCCAGCCCCAGCCCGGAGAGGGAGCCCACCCGAAAGTGCTCCCGCAGAATTTTCCGGCAGGACTCATCCCCGAAGAAATGGCTGTCCAGAGCGGATACCGCCACATTGCAGCGGTTTTTCAGGTCATCCAAATCCACGCCGGACATGTAAAAGGCATTGTTGCAGATAATTTCCGATGGGGAAAACTTATGAATCTCGTCAAAGAGCTCCCGGCCCGTGTCAACCTCCGTCACCAGAAACTCCCCTGTGGTGATGTCCGCTGTGGAGACCCCATACTTCCCATCCATATATACAATGCCCATGAGATAATTGTTCTTCGTCTCGTCCAGGGCCTGGGCGCTGGTGATGGTGCCCGGGGTCACCACCCGGATGACCTCCCGCTTCACCAGTCCCTTGGCCTGCTTGGGGTCCTCCATCTGCTCCGCGATGGCCACCTTGTAGCCGTGCTGCACCAGCCGGTAGAGATAGGAGTCCACCGCGTGGTAGGGCACCCCGCACATGGGAGCCCGCTCCGGCAGGCCACACTCCTTCCCCGTCAGGGTGATTTCCAGCACCTTGGACGCGGTCAGGGCATCGTCAAAAAACATTTCATAAAAATCCCCCAGGCGGTAAAACAGGATGCAGTCCGGGTACTCCTTTTTCGTCTCCATATAATGCTGCATCATGGGGGATAACTGTGATAAATCCAAGTGTCGTTCCTCTCTTCTGTATTGTCTTTCTATATCAAATAGCGGCTATTTCTGACGGCCCATATAGTAAAACCCTCTGCTCTCCTCCAGATACACATCCACGATTTTCCCAACTAACTCCGGTCCGCCGGGAAAATGGACCACGGTATTGTTGGAGAGCCGTCCGGTCACATAGCCCGGGTCGTGGTCCGAGACCTCCTCTACCAGCACATCCTGGACCGTTCCCACATCCCGTCCGCAGAGGTCTGCGGCCCGCTTCTGGACCAGGGCCAGCAGCCGGTCAAAGCGCTCCTTCACCACGTCCTCCGGCACCTGGTCCTCCATGGCTGCCGCCGGGGTGCCGGTCCGCTTGGAGTAGATAAAGGTAAAGGCGCTGTCAAAGCCCACCCGGTCCACCACATCCATGGTATCCAGAAAATCCTCCTCTGTCTCCCCCGGGAATCCCACGATGATGTCCGTAGTCAGGGAAATGCCCGGGACCGCCTTTTTTATCTTCTCCGCCAGAGCCAAAAACTGCTCCTTGGTATAACGCCGGTTCATGGCCTTTAAAATCCGGCTGCTCCCGGACTGGAGGGGCAGATGAAGGTGGCGGCATATTTTCTCAGACTCTGCCATCACCTGGATGAGCTCGTCCGACAAATCCTTGGGGTGAGAGGTCATAAAGCGGATGCGGCGGATTCCCTCCACCTGCTCCACCTCCTTGAGAAGCTTTGCAAATGTCATGGGCTGCTCCAGGGTTTTTCCGTAGGAATTCACGTTCTGCCCCAGAAGCATCACCTCCGCCACGCCCTCGTCCGCCAGGCGGCGCACCTCCGCCAGTATCTCCTCCGGCCTGCGGCTCCGCTCCCGGCCCCGGACATAGGGCACAATGCAGTAGCTGCAGAAATTATTGCAGCCGAACATGATGTTGACCCCGGATTTAAAGGGGTACTTCCGGTCTGCGGGCAGGTCCTCCACAATCTGGTCCGTCCCCTCCCACACATCCACCAGCATCTTCTGCTTTCTGCCGGTGCTCACGGCCTCTCTCCGGCGGGCCAGGCAGCCGTCCACCAGCTCCGCCAGCTTGAACACATTGTGGGTCCCAAAAATCAAATCCACAAAGGGATAGCTCTTTTTAATCCTCTCCACCTCGTCCGGCTCCTGCATCATGCAGCCGCACAGGCCCACGATGGTTTTCGGATGGCGCTTCTTCCAGCCGCCGGCCTGTCCCAGGTGGCCATATACCTTGAGGTTCGCGTTCTCCCGCACCGTGCAGGTGTTGTAGAGAATCAGGTCCGCGTCCTCGCTCTCCCGCATCTTATATTCAATGCATTCTAAGATGCCCCGGAACTTCTCCGCGTCCTTGGCGTTCATCTGGCAGCCGAAGGTGATGACCGCCGCTGTGCCGCAGACCCCTTCCGCCTCCATGGCCGCAAGCTCCTCCGCACCATAGCGCTTTAGGGCCTCCCCGGAGGCGATGTCCTCCGCGAACTGCTCTCTGAGCCGTCTTCTGGCGCTTGCCATAAAATAGTATTGGCGCGCAGGCTCCTCCTCGGGCGGCCCGGCGCTCAAATCAATATCGTCCAGTATCTTTTTAATTGTCTCTTTATTTAATTCCATCTTTACATTCCTTACTGTCCTTACTGCGTTTTTCGGAGGGAAGACCTTGGCGCCTTCCCTCCCATTTCAACGGAATCCATTATATATGATTTAGGGGATTTAGGCAAACGAAAAGTCTCGCGGCTGCTCGAAAAAATCCCATCTTTGCATATCAATAGGCAAAAAAATCCCCCACCTGTTTTCGTGGGGGAACGTGCCGCTGCCGGCTTCAAACAACTGCCAGCCTTCTTTTCAAATCACAGACATCATAATTCAAGCTTTTGACTTCCATCTTCAAATTCAGTATATCCAGCTCCATCCGCTCATTTCTTAAAATCCCCGCACCGCTCTCCCCAGCCGCCTGGACAGCATCACCGCCAGCCCCAGCTTAATCATATCGGGAATGATAAAGGGGACGACGCACCAGCTAAGCGCCGCTGCGATTCCCACTGCGCCGGCTGTCCGGGCATAGACAAACAAAAACCAGGCTGTCCCGACGGCGTAGAGAACCGCCAAGCCCAAAAACAGAGCCGCCCTTTTGACCCATAGCCTTCTTCCAAAAACCTCTGTGACAAGCCAGTAAATCAGCCCTGTCAGGATAAAGCCTGCAATGTACCCGCCCGTGCTTCCAAGGAGTACGCCCAGCCCGGATGTAAACTGGGCAAACACCGGCATTCCCACAGCTCCCAGAAGCACATACACAAGGATGGAGCCTGTGCCCCGCCTGCCG
>CALWMT010000162.1 GCA_944382045.1 uncultured Enterocloster sp.
TCTGGCTGTATACGGGATATTCCTGGGAGGAGATATGCGGCCTGCCGTTTATTTCTTTGGTGGATGTGGTGGTAGACGGAGAATTTATAGAGGAGCAGAAGGACACGGCGCTCCACTGGAAGGGAAGCGCGAATCAGAGAGTGATTGATGTAAAGCGCTCGCTAAGTGCCGGACAGGCAGTGCTCTATGAGGAAAGGAAGGACAAATCATGAATCGAATCAGCAAATTTCATAAGGTCAGCTTCGAGCAGTTTACAGGCGATTGGACCGATACCTTTGGAGAAGTCTCTCAGGAGGAGCTGCAGGCTGTCTATGAGGGAATCCGCCTGCCGGTGCGGGCAACCTCCGGCTCTGCAGGGTATGACTTTTTTTCACCGGCAGCCTTCTCCCTGGGACCGGGGGAGACGATCAAGATTCCCACGGGAATCCGCGCAGAGATTGATGAGAACTGGGTCCTGCAGATTTATCCCAGAAGCGGGCTCGGCTTTAAGTACCGTCTGCAGCTGAATAATACGGTGGGAATTATTGACAGCGACTATTTTTATTCAGACAATGAGGGGCATATTTTTATTAAAATCACGAATGATACAAATGAGGGCCGCAGGGTGGATATAGACCGGGGAGCGGGATTTGCCCAAGGGATTTTCATGCCCTACGGGATCACGGTAGACGATGACTGCACCAGTATCCGCAACGGCGGATTTGGAAGCACGGATCAGGGACGGGCGCAGCAATGACACAGAGAAGGAGAAGGGCTGCTCCCAGCTCTCATTATGGGAGAGCCGGCTCCAGCTATGGCAGGAGGCCGGCTGGAAAGCACTCTGCGGCAGCACGCAGAAGGCGGAGGAGAAAAAGAATTTTAAAGGCACTGGCGGCCTGGGCTGTCTGCATTCTGGTTATGGCCGGGGTGGCAGCAGGGACGGTCCGCTTGGTGCGGACTGTGACGACGGGAAAACGGACCAGCCTGCGCCAGGAGGGTCTGGAAAAAATGGCCCAGGGGGATTATTCTGGAGCAATTGCCTCCTTTGACGCGGCCTTGGAGAAGGCGGGAGAGAAGGCGGTGGAGTTCAATACAGATGTTCTCTGCTATCGGGCAGAGGCAGAGCAGCGCCTGAAGGATTATCAGGCGGCTGCGTACACCTACCGTCTTTTGATGGATATGGATCCAGATCAGGCAGCCTCCTACGGATATTTGGAGGCGGTCTGCCTTGGGGCCTCGGGAGAGGGCGAACAGGCCTATGAGGCGTATCAGAAGGCCCGCCAGAATGACCAGGGGGAGGAACGGGCACCCGGCTGGCTGGAGGGACTTTTGGCAGCGGGAGGCGCCTGTGTGAGCAGCGGCGCATATGAACGCGCAATGGCGCTGTATGAGGAGGCGCTTGGGGAAGGAGCGGAGAATGGCCAGATTTATAATCAGATGGGTCTATGCCAGATGGCTGCAGAGGACTACGAGGGAGCTAGGGATTCGTTTGACAAGGGATATGAGCTGGCTTCTTCCCAGACTGGCAGCCAAGCCGGGAGAGTGCCTGAAGAAGAGGAGGACTCCGGAGAGGACAAGACAGAGGAAGGCTCCGCAGGGCTTGAAGATCTTCTGGAGACAGGCGGAGAGCAGGCGCGCACCGCGCTCCTAAAGGAGCTGTCCTTTAACCGGGCAGCCGTCAGGGAATATCTGGGGCATTACGATGAGGCCCTGCGCCTTTTTGAGGACTATGTCTCAGCCTACGGGGCGGATGAGCGGGCCCAGCATGAAATTGATTTTTTAGAAACCCGTGTGTAGAAGTGAGGGGGATTTAAGGGATTGATCGATTTAAATAAATTGGAGGAGAGGGTGATTCTGACGGCGGTGTGCTCTGGAAGTGAGGAGGAGACCGCCGCTTCCCTGCGGGAGCTTGCAGATCTGGTCTCCACCGCCGGAGCAAGGACAGTGGGAGCTCTTGTACAAAACCGGGAGAGCGTCCATCCGGGCACCTATCTGGGAAAGGGAAAGATAGAGGAGCTGCGGGAATTGCTCCTGCAGCAGGCGGCCACGGGGATTGTGTGCGACGATGAGCTCTCCCCAGCCCAGCTGAATAACCTGGAGGAGGCCCTGGAGACAAAGGTCATGGACCGGACCATGGTGATCCTGGATATATTTGCAGCCCGGGCAGCCACCCGGGAGGGAAAGATCCAGGTGGAGCTGGCACAGCTGCGCTATCGGGCGGCCCGCCTGACCGGCATGGGCCGCTCTATGTCCCGTCTGGGCGGCGGCATCGGAACCAGGGGACCGGGCGAGAAGAAGCTGGAGACAGACAGGCGGATGATCCACCGCAGGATCGCGCAGCTGAAGGAGGATCTGGCGGAGGTTAAGCGCCACCGGGAGGTGACGAGACAGCAGAGGGAGAGGGACTTCGCCCTTCGGGCCGCCATTGTGGGCTACACCAACGCGGGAAAATCCACTCTGTTAAACCGTCTTACCGGCGCGGGGATCTTAGCGGAGGATAAGCTCTTCGCCACCCTGGATCCCACCACCCGCTGCTATGTGATGGAGGATGGGCAGAGAATTCTTCTCACAGATACAGTGGGATTTATCCGGAAGCTTCCCCATCATCTGATCGAGGCCTTCCGCAGCACTCTGGAGGAGGCGCGCTACAGCGATATCATCCTCCATGTGGTGGACTGCGCAAGCCCCCAGATGGATATGCAGATGCACGTGGTGCGGGAAACGCTGCGGGATCTGGAGATTGTGGATAAGACCATGGTCACGGTGTTTAATAAGATAGATCTGTGGGAACAGACAGGCCAGGAAAAGCTTCCGAGGGATTTCTCCTCTGACTTCCAGGTGCGGATATCAGCCAAAACCGGTGAAGGCCTGGAGGAGCTGGCAGAGGCCTTGAGGTCCATTATCAGAAGCCGGAGGGTTTACCTGGAAAAGAAATATCCCTACTCCCAGGCCGGACGGATTCAGGAGATACGAAAATATGGCCAGCTTCTCTCCGAGGAGTACGGTGCGGATGGCATATCGGTGACAGCCTATGTGCCGGCAGAGCTGTTTGGGAGACTGTATGGAGAGTGAGCTGTTACTACTATATCTTGGCTGGTAAAAAAAGTAAAACATAGATATTGTGTTTTTGTATGGCATCTGCTATAATGAGACTGCGCCTTTTCCCGGACCGGGGAGAGGCGCAGTTAGACAGTAGGATCTGGAAGTGTGAGAGGAGTTTTGAGCGTATGATTCAGGTAGTGAAGAGGGACGGGGAGCTTGCCGAATTCAGTTTGAATAAAATTACGGAGGCTATAAAGAAGGCGTTTAAGGCCACCGCCAAGGATTACAACAATGAGATTCTGGAGCTTTTGGCCCTGCGGGTGACCGCGGATTTTCAGTCCAAGATGAAGGATGGACAGATCACCGTGGAGGATATACAGGACAGTGTGGAGCGGGTCCTGGAGCAGACGGGATACACCGATGTGGCCAAGGCCTATATTTTGTACCGCAAGCAGCGGGAGAAGATCCGCAACATGAACAGCACCATCCTGGATTATAAGGATGTGGTGAACAGCTATGTGAAGGTGGAGGACTGGAGGGTGAAGGAGAAGTTCACGGTTACATATTCTGTGGGCGGACTTATCGTGAGAAATTCTGGAGCCGTAACCGCCAATTACTGGCTCAGCGAGATCTACGATCAGGAGATTGCGGATGCCCACAGGAACGCGGACATCCACATCCACGACCTGTCCATGCTGACGGGATACTGTGCGGGCTGGTCCTTAAAGCAGCTGCTCCTGGAGGGGCTTGGCGGCATTCCGGGAAAGATCACCTCCTCCCCGGCCAAGCATCTGTCCGTGCTCTGCAACCAGATGGTGAACTTTCTGGGCATTATGCAGAATGAGTGGGCAGGAGCCCAGGCATTTTCCTCCTTTGACACCTACCTGGCCCCCTTTGTAAAGACGGATAACCTGTCCTATCCGGAGGTAAAAAAGTGCATTGAGTCCTTTATCTACGGGGTGAACACCCCCAGCCGCTGGGGCACCCAGGCGCCCTTCTCCAACATTACCCTGGACTGGACCGTTCCGGATGATATGGCGGAGATGAATGCCATCGTGGGCGGCCGGGAAGTGGATTTTAAGTATAAGGACTGTAAAAAAGAGATGGATATGATCAACAAGGCCTTTATCGAGACCATGATCGAGGGGGATGCCAATGGGCGCGGCTTCCAGTATCCCATTCCCACCTACTCCATCACCAGCGATTTTGACTGGTCCGATACGGAGAACAACCGTCTTCTCTTTGAGATGACCTCCAAGTACGGAACCCCTTATTTTTCCAACTATATCAACAGCGATATGAAGCCCAGCGACGTGCGCAGCATGTGCTGCCGCCTGCGCCTGGATCTGCGGGAGCTGCGCAAAAAGACCGGCGGCTTCTTCGGCGCCGGGGAGAGCACAGGATCGGTGGGCGTTGTGACCATCAACATTCCCCGGATCGCGTACCTGGCCAAGGACGAGGCGGACTTCTATAAGCGCCTGGATCATATGATGGATGTGAGCGCCCGATCCCTTAAGACCAAGCGGGAGGTTATCACAAAGCTTCTGGATCAGGGCCTCTATCCCTATACCAAGCGGTACCTGGGAACCTTTGAGAACCATTTCTCCACCATCGGGCTGATCGGCATGAATGAGGCCGGACTCAACGCCAAGTGGATCCGAAAGGACATGACCTCTCCGGAGTGCCAGGCGTTCACAAGGGATGTGCTGAACCATATGCGGGAGCGGCTCTCCGATTACCAGGAGATGTACGGCGATCTCTACAACCTGGAGGCTACCCCGGCGGAGTCCACCACCTACCGGCTGGCCAAGCATGACAAGGAGCGGTATCCGGATATTATCACGGCGGGGGCTCCCGGGGATACGCCCTACTATACCAACAGCTCCCACCTGCCCGTTGACTACACGGCGGATGTGTTTGACGCCCTGGACATCCAGGATGAGCTGCAGACCCTTTACACCTCCGGAACCGTGTTCCACGCCTTCCTGGGGGAGAAGCTGCCTGACTGGAAGGCGGCGGCCAGCCTGGTGCGGACCATTGCGGCGAATTACAAGCTGCCCTATTATACCCTTTCGCCTACTTATTCTATCTGCAGGACCCATGGCTACCTGGCGGGCGAGCATTTTACCTGCCCGGTCTGCGGAGGAAAGGCCGAGGTGTACAGCCGGATTACCGGATATTACCGTCCGGTGCAGAACTGGAACGAGGGCAAGACCCAGGAGTACAAGAACCGCACCACCTACGACATCGGCCGTTCCGTGCTAAAGCATCAGGGGCCTCTTATGCGGGCGGGAAGCCAATGTACGGTGGATGCCGCCGCCCTGGCTAAGAAGCAGGAGGAGACCGCTGCGGCTGACAGCAGAGGCAAGGTAAAGCTTTACCTCTTTACCACCCAGACCTGCCCCAACTGCAGGACGGCCAAGGAATTTTTGAAGGGAATGGACTACCAGATTGTGGATGCCGCAGAGCACCCGGATCTGGCGGAGAGGTTTGGAATTATGCAGGCCCCCACACTGGTGGTGGTGCAGGACGGCATTGTGCGGAAGTTTGCAAACGCCTCCAATATTCGTAAGTTTGCGGAGCAGAACAGCGCAGCGGCAAGGGCGTAACATGGAAGAACAGAAAGCGGAGCGGGGGAGAATCGGATGAGAATTATGTATGAGGAGCTGCTGAGGCGCTTCAAGGAAATTCTGATGAGCAGGGGCCTGGCGGAGGATTACGCAGAGGAGGCGGCGGCTGTCTTTGCGGGGAACAGCCGGGATGGAATTTATTCCCACGGTGCGAACCGCTTTCCGAGGATCATAGGGGACATTGACCGGGGGGCCATCGATCCTTCGGCCTCCCCCACCTGTGAGATGGCCGCAGGGGCTATGGAGCGCTGGGACGGCCACAGGGGATTTGGCCCCTTAAACGCCAGGCTTGCCATGAACCGGGCCATTGAGCTGGCAAAGGAGTATGGCATCGGCCTGGTGGCCCTGGGAAACAACAACCACTGGCTTCGGGGCGGAAGCTACGGCTGGCAGGCGGCAGACGCGGGCTGCATTGGCATCTGCTGGTCCAACACCATGCCGAATATGCCGGCCTGGGGCGGAAGGGATATCAAAATCGGCAACAACCCGCTGGTGCTTGCAATTCCCAGGAGCAGCGGCCAGCATGTGGTGGTGGATTGTGCCCTTTCCCAGTTCTCATATGGAAAGCTGGAGGAGACCAGGCTCAAGGGGCTTCAGCTCCCT
>CALWMT010000163.1 GCA_944382045.1 uncultured Enterocloster sp.
AGGCGGGGGAAGCGATCCCGCAGAGAAGCGTCCTCCCCGTGATCCAGGTAGCTGAAATCTCGGCGGTTTAAGATGCTCTTGCGGATCCTAAAATCCTTCATGATCTCCTGGAAATAGGCCACATCCCGCGCCCGGGTGCCCTGGGCCTCCCGGTTCTTCTCATCCAGCACGTACTCGTAGAGCGTATAGGATTCCTTCTCCACCGGCTGGCCAAGATAGAGAGCGTTGAGATCCTCAAAGAGGATATTCATGGTCATGCCGTCTCCCACAATGTGGGCAATGTCAAAGAACAGGTAATTGGCGGAATCCGTCTGATAGATCCCAATGTGGTAGAGGGGCTCATTTTCCCCGTAATAGTAAGGCTTTAAGAGGGTGGGGCGAAGCTCCTCCCACGCCGCGTCGGTGAGCCTTTGGATGGGCACGGAGATCTCCCGGCTGTCGTCGCGGAAGTTCTTGTAGGCGCCCTCATCCATCTGAATAATGGACTTAAGGCCCGGGTGGCAGTCAAAAAGGCTTTTTACAGCGCCCTGCAGTCGGGACAGATCCACGCTCTCATCCAGCCGGAAGAGGAAGGGCAGATTGGCGGTGGTGTTCCCCTTCATCACATAGGCAAAATAAATCTGCAGGTTGGTCAGGGGATAGACCGGCCGGGGGCTGTAGTCCACCGCAGGGGCAGAGGAGGCGGCGCTCTGCAGCTTCTCCAGCTCCAGGACGGTGGGGTGGGCCATGAGCTCATCCAGAGTCAGGTTCATCCCCAGGGCGGAGGCCAGATCGGAGAGCAGCATGACGCTTCCCAGGGAGTCCAGGCCCGCCTCGTAGAGGTTGGTGTCAACGCCGAAGCGGCGGTGTCCCAGGGAGGCGGCGATCAGGTCGGAAATCCTGCGCTGGATCTCAGTCTGCGGCTGAAGGAAGGAGGCGCACTTTTCCTCCTGAGCCTTTTTCTGGCTGAAATACCGGGGGCGTATGATCTTCTTGGAGGAGGTTTTCTCAAAGGGCACCTGCCGGAGATGGCATTTTAAAATCCTCTTGTAGGAGGGGAGATCCTGGTTGTGCTTTGCCACGATCTCTTGGACGCTGCCCTCAATATCCGTGATGCCTGCGGCCTGGGCGTACTTGAAGTTGGGGTAGACCTCGGCGGCGATAACATCGTCCTCCTCGTAGACCAGGATGTCCTCGATCAGGCGTTCGTCCTCGAACATGTATTCCAGCTGCTCCGGGGCCACATTTTCCCCATTGCTTAAGATAATCAGATTTTTCTTGCGCCCGGTGAGATGGAGGAAGCTCTCATCATCCACATAGCCGATGTCCCCGGTGCACAGCCATCCGTCCTCTGTCAGGGCCTGGGCGGTGTTCTCCGGATCCTTGTAGTAGCCCATCATGACCGAAGGGCTCTTCACCTGGATCTCGTCATCCACGATGCGCACCTCGCAGCCCTCCACAATATGGCCCACGGAGGAAATCTTGTCCGGGCGGGACCAGTCAGGCGCGGAGATCTTGGGGGAGCACTCGGACATGCCGTAGCCCTGGGCGATGGAGATGCCCAGATCCAGGAAATTCTTTGCCAGCTCCGGGGCCAGATAGCCGCCGCCGCAGATGATGCGGCGCAGCCGGCTGCCGAGCACCGCCTCCTTGATCTCCTCCATGGGCCGGTCCGGATCCTGCCGGGCCATGACGGCGATGCGGCTGTAAAGGGCCTTGGCGATCATGGGCACGCACCGGAACATGGTGGGGGAAAAGAGGAGCAGGTGCTCCGCCAGCTTGGAAAGATTCTGATTCAGACAAACCGTGTAGCCATAGCGCAGGGGCAGGAGAATGTCGCCGTTGATGCAGAACACGTGGTGGATGGGAAGAACATTTAAATAGGTCTCCCCGCTCACATCCTCGGCCTCTGTGGTGCAGAACACATTGTCAATGAGATTGCCGTGAGAGAGCATAACGCCCTTGCCACGGCCGGTGGTGCCGGAGGTGAAGAGGATCATGGCCAGATCCTGGGGGGCGGCGTCCGGCAGAACCGTCTGTCCCATATATTCCTTGAGGAGGTTGTCCGAGCAGAGGGCGTGGCGGCCATGCTGGAGGGAGACGCAGGAGATAAGGCGGGGGCAGCGCTCCCTCGCGCCCTCAGCCAGGGCCTTGTGCTCCCAGTCGTAGAACAGCACGTCCACATCGGACCGCTCCAGGCAGTCACAGAGGGTGTCTAAATTCACCTGGATGTCCAGAGGGACAGAGACGCTTCCCGCAGCCATGACGCCCAGTAAAACCGCCAGATAGTGATTGCTGCTGCCGCCTAAGAGGGCAGCGTGAATTTTGCGCCCCAGCCGAGCCTCCTGAGCTCTCGTCCAGGCGGCGATAGCCATGCACTGGGCAGCAAATTCCTTAAATGAGACTTCGCGGATCACATCGTTGTCCTCCCAGCGGAGAAATGTGCGGTCTCCGTGGAGGCTTCCGGCATTTGTGACCAGGTCAAAAATGGTTTTGGTATTGTCTCTTGTGATCATTTGGATGCTCCTCCTTATAGTTATTAGATGAAAATTCTGAGAAATCACAGAAGGGCTTGGCGCCTGCGGGCGCCAAGGGGGTGTATAGCCTGTTATCACAAATATACCACAGATGGAAAGCAGGGGCAATGTTTAAATCAGCCATTGACAATGAAACCAGGGGAAACGTATAATAGCCAGGTGAGGTAGAGAAAGGCTATGAATTTTGAAAATATGTTTATTATGCAGGGAATGCTCTTTGCTCTTATGCTGATCGGACTTCTGCTCAAAAGGACAGGGCTGATTACAGACGGGAACAGAGGGCTTTTGTCTGGCCTGGTGGTGAATGTGACGCTTCCCTGCAGTATCATCAAATCCTTTGAGATGGAATTTGATATGGAGATATTGCGAAGCTGTCTGGCTATTTTGCTTGTGGCTCTGGCCATTCAGGTGGGAGCCTACATCCTAAGCCTTGTGCTGTATCCAGGACTGGAGCCAAGGCACAAGAAGGTGCTTCAATATGCGACCATCTGCTCCAATGCGGGCATACTGGGAAATCCCATTGCAGAAGGAATCTATGGAGCGCTGGGGCTTTTATACGCCTCCATTTATCTGATTCCCCAGAGAATTTTCATGTGGTCCCTGGGACTCACCTATTTTACGGAGTGCCCGGACAAAAAGACGCTGGCAAAAAGGGTTGCCACACATCCCTGCATCATTGCGGCGGTGGTGGGATTGATTTTGATGATCAGCCAGAGAAAGCTGCCGCCTGTGGTGAACGACACCGTCCTGTCTCTGGCCAATGCGAATACGGCGGTTTCCATGCTGTTTATCGGAAGCGTGCTGGCAGGGGTGCCGTTTAAATCCCTCTGGAACAAGCTCACCGTCTATTACGGGGTGATCCGCCTGTTTTTTATCCCGTTTTTGGTGTGGGCGGGATGCAGCCTGTTTCATCTGGATCCTACGGTGCTGGGGGTGTCCGTGGTTCTGGCGGGAATGCCTGCGGCCAGCACCACCGCTATACTGGCGGACCGGTACGACTGTGATGCGGTTTTTTCCGCCAAATGCGTGGTGAGCACTACGCTGCTGTCCATGATTACAGTGCCGCTGTGGTGCTTGTTTTTGGGCTGAGCGGAGTGCGCGATGGGAGCAGCAGACAATTACTAGTGAGAAAACGGAGGTTTATTAAATGAAGAGACGAATTGGACTTTTGGGATGCGGAACGCTGGGACGGACATTTTTGGAGCTGCTCAGGACAAAGCTTTCTGATCAGTATGAGGCTGCAGGGATTTTTGATAAAATGCCGGAATATGCCAAGGCCTATGGTGAGGAGCACGGATATCAGGTCTTTGAGACGCTTGAGGGACTGCTGGCAGAGAAGCCGGATATGGTGGTAGAGTTTGCCAGTGTGGAGGCGGTGCAGGAGTACGGCCCCGCAGTGCTGGACGCGGGAATTCCCCTGGTGGTGGCTTCCGTGGGAGCCTTTGCTGACGAAGCCTTCTTAGCTGAGATGAAGGAGCGGGCAGAGCGGGCCGGCGCAAGGATCTACGTGGCCTCCGGCGCCATCGGCGGCTTTGATGTGATGCGCACACTGGCTCTTGAAGAGGGGGCAAGGGTGACTATTGTAAACCGCAAGGCGCCGGAAAGCCTGGCGGGTGCGCCCTTCCTGGAGGGAAAAACGCTTTCTGACACGGAGGAGACGCTGGTGTTCGGCGGCAATGCCCTCGAGGCCATCCAGGCCTTTCCAAAGAATGTGAATGTGGCGGTGGCGGCGGCCACGGCTGTGGCGGGACCGAAGAAGGCGCGTGTGGAGGTGTGGAGCGTGCCGGGGCTTGCCTGCAATACCCATGTGATTCACGTGGAAAATTCCATAGCTCAGGCCAATATGGAGTTTGCCTCCATGCCGGATCCCAAGAATCCCCGATCCAGCGTGATTGCGGCCTGGAGCGCGGCGGCTCTTTTGGCGAATCTTGCTTCCCCGCTGCAGTTTTTCTGAGCAGCCCGCAGCTTTGAAGCGGGCCAAAAGCGGCAGGCTTAAAAAGCGCCTGACCCGACGGGATCTCCGGAAGGGCAGGCGCTTTTCTGATATTTTAGATGTCTTCTCTTCTGTGGGAATCGGCTCCGTTATCATTCTTCCTATGGTATTTGCCATGATTCTTGCCCTTCTCCTGACACCGGACGCCCTGGGCAGGAGGATTGAGGGACTTAAAAATATCTGCGGCAGGGAGGAGGTTGATCTCTCCGGCTCTCTGATGATGGTAATTCTTCTCATCCTGGGCGTAAAGCTGGGGGCTGCGGCCGGGCCGAACCTGCCCAAGCTGATCGCGGCCGGGCCTGCGCTGATTCTCCAGGAATTCGGAAATCTGGGAACCATCTTCCTTGGCCTTCCCGTGGCGCTTCTGCTGGGCATGGGCAGAGAGGGCTTCGGGGCAACCGTCAGCATCTGCCGTGAGGATACCCTGGGCCTTATCGGCGAGCGGTACGGCATGTCCTCCCCGGAGGGAATGGGAACCATGGGAACCTACATGGTGGGCAACCTGTTCGGCACTATTTTCTTTGGCCTTCTGGCAAGCATTGGCCTGATGACCGGCCTTCATCCCTACGCGCTGGCCATGGCCTGCGGCGTGGGAAGCGCGACCATGATGACCGCATCCTCCCAGGCGCTGGCGGCAGCCCTGCCGGAGATGTCCGAGGAGATACTGGCCTACGCGGCCACCTCCAATATATGCAGCTCCATTGACGGACTGTACATGACACTGTTTTTGGGTATACCGATTGCCAACTTTATTTATAAAAAGATGGCCGGAAAGAAGAAATAGCAGGGAGGAGAGAAGATATGTCATCCACATTATCCAGAACATTAAATGAATTCAAGGCGGCGCTCCTGTGCGGCGTTGTCATCATTATTATCGCGGTTGTCAATGCCAAGGGGCAGATTAATATTGTGGACGGAGCCATCGGCATGGTTATGATCTGCGTGCTGGCCGTGCTCTCCATGCGCATCAAGGCGGCTCTTCCCATCCAGCTGCCCGCCTTTGCCTGGGCATCCCTCCTGGGGCTTCTCATCACCGTGCCCTGGTGCCCGGTTTCCGAGGTGTTTTTAAAGTATACCAATGTGATTACCACGGCTCCCATCGGAACGGTGATCCTGGCGGCTGCAGGCGTGTCCATCGGAACCAAGCTGGACGACGTGAAGAAGCTGAGCTGGAAGATCGCGCTGGTGTCTTTGCTGGTGTTCTGCGGAACCTTTTTCGGCTCCGCGATTATCGCCCATGTGATGCTGAGCATCCAGGGCCTTATCTGACGGCAGGAGGCAGAATATGAACTACATGGAATTGGATACGCCGGCCATGCTCATTGACCGGGAGATTATGATGGACAACATTCGCTTTATGCAGGACTATGCGGACCGGAATCACGTGGCCCTGCGCCCCCACACAAAGACCCACAAGATCCCGGAGCTGGCCCTGCTTCAGGAGAAGGAGGGGGCAAAGGGGATCACCGTCGCAAAGGTGGGCGAGGCGGAGGTCATGGCCGCCAACGGACTTAGGGACATCTTCATTGCCAACGAGATTGTTGGGGACATAAAGCTTCAGCGGATCCGCAGGCTTATGCAGCAGGGGGTGAATCTTTCCTTCGGACTTGACAGCATTGCCCAGGCGCGGATGATTCAGAGGAATTTTGCAGGCGCCGAAAAGCCAGCCCAGGTGCTGGTGGAGATCGAGGTGGGGGAGAACCGATCCGGCGTGATCGAAAAGGAGGATTTCCGGGATCTGCT
>CALWMT010000164.1 GCA_944382045.1 uncultured Enterocloster sp.
GCAAGTATAAGATCTACATCAGCGCACTGACACAGCTGAATGTGGATGAGCACAACCGGATTCCCACCACAGACGGACGCCTTCTGCGCCGGATGGTGCGGGATGCCCGCACACGGGGGGCATCCGCCCAGGATACCATCCGCATGTGGCCGTCGGTGCGCAGGGGGGAGGAGGAAAATATCTTCCCCTACCAGGAGGAGGCGGACGCCATGTTCAATTCTGCGCTGATTTATGAGCTGGCGGTGCTTAAGCAGTACGCTCAGCCGCTTCTCTTCCGCATCCCAAGGAGCTCTGAGGAGTATCTGGAGGCCAAGCGGCTTCTCAAATTCCTGGACTATTTTATCGGGGTGAGCAGCGAGGATATTCCGAAGAATTCCATTCTGCGGGAGTTCATCGGAGGAAGCTGCCTGGATGTATGAGAATGCGCAGCTATTCCGGGAGAGCCTAAAATTTCTGCATAAACTTGGAGGACAAAAGAGATGCCGCCTGTACAGCTTTTGATAAAGCCATCCTCAGGAAACTGTAACCTGAGATGCCGCTACTGCTTTTATTATGATGAGATGGGCAGACGTGAGACTGCCAGCTATGGATTTATGTCACTTGAAACCCTGGAAAATCTGGTGCACAAATCCATGGACTATGCGGAGGGAAGCTGTGACTTCGCCTTCCAGGGCGGAGAGCCGACCCTGTCAGGGCTCCGCTTTTTCGAACAGCTCTTAGCGCTTGAAAAAAAATATAACACCAAGGGGCTGACGGTACACAATTCCATCCAGACAAATGGGTTTGGACTGGGAGAGGAATGGGCGGATTTCTTCGCGGCGAATCATTTTTTGGTGGGCGTGTCGCTGGACGGGATACGTCCCACACATGACGCGTATCGCCGGACGCCTAAGGGGGAGGACAGCTTCTGGGAGGTGAAGAAAACCATCGATCTGTTTCAGAAAAAGCAGGTGGATTTTAATATCCTGACCGTGGTGAACCGGAGGACAGCGCAGAGAATTCGAAAGATTTATGAGCTTTATCAGAAGGAGGGCTGGCATTATCTTCAGTTTATCCCCTGCCTGGACCCGCTGGGAGAGCAGGCGGGAAATCGGGAGTATTCTCTGACACCGGAGGCATATGGGGAGTTTCTTGTCACGCTCTTTGATCTGTGGTATGCAGATTTATGTCAAGGCCGTCAGCCATATATACGGATGTTTGAGAATTATATCGGCATACTCATGGGAATACAGCCGGAGGCCTGTGACCAGAGGGGCCGCTGCAGCATTCAGCTTGTAGTGGAGGCAGACGGCTCGGTGTATCCGTGTGATTTTTATGTGATGGATGCCTACAGGATGGGGAGCTTCAACGAGGATGATGTGGAGGAGCTGCGGCGCAGGGGAGAGTCCCTGGGCTTTGTGCAGGCCTCCCTCAGGGGAAAAGAAGCATGCGAGGCCTGTCCCTACGGCTTTATCTGCCGGGGTGGCTGCCGCAGGAACCGGCAGGTGGAGGCGGACGGCGCGCTGGGAGACAATTATTTCTGCTCGTCCTACAAGCGATTTTTTGAAGCCGCGCTCCCGCGGATGCGGGAGATCGCGGCGGCACTGCGGACATCTCCCGCAGCGCCTCTGCCATTATAATATCTCTTCCGCGGCGAGCACGCACACGCTCCTGGGATTCAGAAGATACCTCCTGTCTCCCAGGAGCTCTTTTTTCCGGATTACCGCGTCTTTTCCCCGCCCGGTGTCCGCTAAGGGGCGCCAGCACCAGCCCTGGGGGAGCTTGGGAAGCTCAATGCTCTGGGATTCCCAGTAGGTGTTGACAGCGAGGTAGAGAAGGTCGTCGCCGTTTTCTCTGCCCGCTGATGCGTCCGGGCGTCCGGACAAGACCTGGCCGCCGGTTCCGCCCCGCTTTCCCGCAAAAAGCACCCCCAGAAGCCGGGTATTCCACTCAAACCCCTGCTCCCAGGGCTTGGCGCCGTGAAAGCTCATAAAGGGGAAGCCCATGCCGCAGGGAGCGGTATTTTCCCGCAGAATGGGGTGCTCCATGCGCAGCCGGATCATGAATTTAAAAAAGTCAAAGAGCTCCCGGTTCTTCTCCAGGAGGGACCAGTCCAGCCAGGAGATCTCGTTGTCCTGGCAGTAGGCGTTGTTGTTTCCAAACTGCGTATTTCCAAATTCATCCCCAGCGAAAAACATGGGAGTCCCCCGGCTGCACAGGAGGACGGCGCAGGCATTCTTTATCATCCGCATGCGGAGCGAGAGAACCTCCGGATCGCCGGTCTCCCCCTCAAAGCCGCAGTTCCAGCTGCGGTTGTCGTCCGCCCCGTCGGTGTTGTTCCAGCCGTTGGCCTCGTTGTGCTTATGGCTGTAGGCGTACAGGTCATGGAGAGTAAAGCCGTCGTGGCAGGTGATAAAGTTCACGGACACGTCCTCTCCCCGCTGGGAAGGCGGGTACAGGTCCGGAGAACCGGTGATGCGAAGGGCAGCCGCCCGCGCAAAGCCCTCATCCCCCTTTAGAAAGCTGCGGATGTCATCCCGGTACTTGCCGTTCCACTCCGCCCAGCGGTTCCAGGAGGGGAAGCTGCCCACCTGGTAGAGGCCGCCGGCGTCCCAGGCCTCGGCGATCAGATCCACCTGCCGCAGGATGGGGTCGTAGGCCAGGCTTTCCAGCAGGGGCGGGCGGCTCATAGGGGCTCCGTCCTCGCTGCGGCCCAGGATGGAGGCCAGATCGAAGCGGAAGCCGTCCACATGGTAGCGGGTGACCCAGTAGCGCAGGCAGTCCAGGATCATTTCCCGGACCACGGGATGATTGCAGTTTAAGGTGTTCCCGCAGCCGCTGAAGTTGTAGTAGTATCCGCCCGGCGTGAGCATGTAGTAAATCTGGTTGTCAAAGCCCTTGAAGGAGAAATAGGGCCCCTTCTCATTCCCCTCCGCCGTGTGGTTGAACACCACGTCCAGAAATACCTGGATACCGGCGGCATGGAGGGCGTTGACGAGCTCCTTCAGCTCCTTTCCCTCCTGATTGTACTCCACCTCTGAGGCGTAGCTGGTGTTGGGAGCGAAAAAGCACACGGGATTGTAGCCCCAGTAGTCCAGAAGCTGCCGTCCGTCCACCTGGCGCATATTTTTCGTCTCGTCAAACTCAAAAATGGGCATGAGCTCCACCGCGTTGATGCCCAGCTCCTTCAGATAGGGTATCTTCTCCCGGATCCCGTCAAAGGTGCCGGGATTTTCCACACCGGAGCTTCTGTGGCGGGTAAAACCCCGGACATGGAGCTCGTAAATCACACAGTCCCTGAGGGCGGGAAAGGTCTGGGAGGGCTGATCCCAGCGGAAATCATTGTGCACCACCCGGGCCTTGTAGAAATCCTCCCTGCCCAGGCAGAGGCCCCAGCCGCTCTGGCCGGTGACTGCCTTTGCGTAAGGATCCAGCAGATACTTTGTCTTATCAAAAATCAGGCCCTTCTCCGGCTCAAAGGGGCCGTCGATGGAGTAGGCGTATTCAAATTCATCAATTTCCAGGCCGTATACAAACATGGAGAACACATTCCCCACCCGGTAATGGGCGGGAAAGGGAAGGCGGGCATAGGGGGTCCGCTCCCGGCGGTGGAAGAGAAGCAGGGTACAGGAGACGGCGCCGAAGGAAATGATGGTAAAATTCACCCCGTTGGGGAAGGCGGAGGCGCCATTTATCTCATAAAAACCGGGGCGCACGTCAAAGCCTTGGATTCGGTCCTGGGGAGGGAGATTGATGATGTCCTCCTGCCGCAGAAGATTCTTTTGTTCCATAGGACAGCTCCTTTCGTGGGATGCCGCAGGCCAAGGGCCGCGCGGCGGGCGGTGATCGGGGAATAGTTCCCCATCATCAAGTATAACAACTGTGGGACAAAAAGAAAAGGCGGGGAGAAAAATTCGTCATTATTTTGTGTTTTCCAAAAAAGATTAAAAAACAGCAAAATATACAGGGAAATTTTTAGAAAAATTGTGAATCTTTTTTATGCTATAGGTGTTATAATGTGCATGTAACAAAGAAAAGACTTAACAAGACCTGCTTTTGACGACAGGCCCGCTAAGCCCAGTTTTTAGGAGGAAAAGATAAATGAATACTTTAAAAGCTGAGAAAAGGGACATGCAGACAAAGGCAAAGAAGTTACGGCGCGAGGGCTTCGTGACCGGCAATGTATTTGGCCGCGAGATGAAGGAGTCCATGCCTATCAAGATTACGAAGAATGAGGCGGAGCGTTTCTTTAAGACCTGCACAAAGGGAAGCAAGGTGACCCTGGAGATTGAGGGACAGTCGATGCCCGTGCTGGTGAAGGAGATTGACTACGATTCATTGAAGCGCCAGATACTTGAGATTGACTTCCAGGCCCTGGTAAAGGGCGAGAAGGTTCACTCCGTGGCGGAGGTTGTGCTGCTCAACCACGAGAAGGTGAACACAGGCGTTGTGGAGAAGCTTCTGGACGAGATTTCCTACCGGGCTCTGCCGGAGGCGCTGATAGAGAAGATTGAGGTGGATGTGGGCGATATGAAGCTGGGCGATTCCATCAAGGTGAAGGATCTGCCCATCGCCTCAGACAAGGACATTGACCTTCTGACCGACCCGGAGACCGTGGTGGCCAATGTGACCGCTGTGCGCAACGCGGTGGAGACAACCGATGAGGAGGGCGCAGCTGAGGAGGCAGCCCAGTAAGCAGATGCAGGAGAAAGGGATGGTTTATAACCATCCGGTTTGACGCTGTAAAATGAACAGACTGCCGCAGACAGGCGTGAGAATCTTGTCTGCGGCAGTCTTTCTTTTACGGCGTGCTTTTTATTTTTTCAGCCGTTCCTCAAGCATCCGGCAGAGGAGCGGAATTTGGGACTCGAATTCCACCCCGTACCACCGGGGCTCTGTGGAGGAGGCGGAGGCCTCGATGCAGGCCACCACAAAGTCCGCGGCCAGCGCCAGGGCGTCTCCCAGATCAAGGCCCCGCATCACGCCGCCCAGGACGGTGGAGGAATAGAGATCCCCGGTGCCGTGAAAGCTCTGGGGGCAGCGGCGGGTGAAGTAGGAGAAGTCCTTTCCGCTGCGGTCCAAGTAGGCCACGCCCAGCTTTCCAGGCTCATAGCTCACCCCGGTGAGAACCGCAGTCCTGCAGCCCAGCTCGAGAAGGCGCTCCAGCAGATCCCGTATGTAGGCCTCGCCGTATTCCGTGCGGTACTCCGCTCCGGTCAGCAGGCAGGCCTCGGTGATATTGGGAAGAATGATGTCCGCCTTGGCGCAGACCTTGGCCATCTCCGCCGGGAAGCGCTCGTCAAAGGCAGCGTAGAGCTTTCCGTTGTCCGCCATGGCAGGATCCACCAGCACCAGGTTGTCCGTCCGGCCGAACCGGTCAAAAAATTCGCAGACCTGGCGGCACTGATCCCCGGAGGCCAGATAGCCGGTGTAGATGCCGTCAAAGGTGATGCCCTCCGTCTCCCAGGCATCGGAGATGGGCTCTATCTGATCCGACAAATCCTTGACAGTAAAGGTTTTGAACATGGTGTGGGTGGACAGCACCGCAGTGGGCAGGATGCCGCACTCCACGCCCATGGCGGAGATGACGGGCAGCGCCACGGTGATGGAGCAGCGCCCCACGCAGGAAATGTCCTGCAGTGTGATGATTCGTTTCATAGTAAGACCTCCCAGCTTGGCCGCCCCTGCTTCTCCTGGCAGAGCCGGGGGAAGCGGAAGCAGTGTGATTGTTATGGACGGAAGTATAGCAAGAATTGGCCTGGTATAAAATAGCCAGAATCATATAATTTAACCAGGCCAGTTTCGGGGCGGGCGCGCTTCACGCGAAAAGGTGCGCTATTTGCATACATTCCCTTGTTTTTAATATACTCCTGTGTTACGATAAAGGCAGGCAAAGTTTCTTAAATCCTCTAAATTATCTATTATATTATTCTGCGCCGTACAGGCGCTCATACAGACTCTTTGCTTAATACCCCATAGAACAAGCAGGGAGGCTGGCGTCCTTCCTGCGAATACAGAAAGGATGGAAAAATGAATAAGGAAAACAGACATAACTTTACAGGCGATTTCCAAAGGGAAGCAAAGGAGCTGCTGCCATCTAAGGAGATAAACTTAAGCGATTTTGCGCTCTTTCTATCCGTGATGCGGCACAAGAAGGCCTATCAAAATGTGCTGAGTATCATCA
>CALWMT010000165.1 GCA_944382045.1 uncultured Enterocloster sp.
TCCCAGGGGAACTGGCTGTTAAAGGCCAGACGCAGATAGGCATTCCGGGAAGAATAATTCTTTTCCATCAGAACCTTGGCGGTGCGAAGCTCGGTGATGCCGGTGGAGAGGTGGTTGTCCACAGCGATGCCGGGGCCGGGAAGCACAGCGGAGACCGTCCGGCCGGGCACTGCGGAGGCAGTCCGGCCAGGCGCAGCGGACGCGCCGGGGACACCCCCACAGCCGGGAACCGCCGCCTTGCCGGATTCGGCCGCCTCCCACACCCCATTGTTCTCCCGGGAGGTCCAGAAGGGGTGGTCGTCCGGAAGCGCCAGGCACACAAAGGAGTTGGCGATCCACATGGGGCTGGCCGCGCAGCTGTAGTCCTGGATCTGGGGGGCAAAGGGACCGTAATACCCCAGGCACAGAACCCCCTCATAAAAGCACTCCTCCCGGGTGATAAACTGGAGCAGGGATCCCGAGGCGATGCGCCGGGCAAGGCCCGGATCCGCCGTGGGCTTTCGCAGGAGGAAATTGGCGGCCAGCGGCGCAGAGGCAGCGCTGCGGTAGATGCTGCTCCTGCCCCACATGGTCACATGGGCCTCCCTGTCAAAGAACTGCGGGAATGTCTCTGCCAGCCGGTCTGCGTACTCCTCGATCCTTCCCGCCAGCCAGGGCTCCTTCTCATAGCCGTACCACTGGTTCCACAGAGGGCCGTACACGTGAAAGGCCCAGGGACAGTAATAGTCAAAGAGATGTCCGTCCCTATACCAGCCGTCGCCTGCGTAGTAGGAGACAATCACCTGGGCGTGATCCCGCATCACATCCCTGTCAATGGCGTAGCCCTCCCGGTCCAGGAAGGCCAAGATCAGCATATTGAAAAGGCGCCAGTTGTGGTGGCCTGTGTAGGAATGGCCAAACTGGGAGAGGTAGGCCGCGATCCGGTCCTTCTCCTCCTTCGTGTAGGTATCCCACACCGCCTCCGGGCACATGGAAAGTCCGATGGCTAAAGAGGCGCACTCCGCCGTGTGCTGGAAGGCCTTCTCCCCCGGCTGTCCCTGGGGCAGGATTTCCTGGATCCCGCCCAGGTAATTGGGGGTTCCCGGCGTCACGGAGAGCAGGATCTGCTGCCGGTAGTAGGCGGCCAGGGAAGTGCCCGCGGCCTTGGCATCCGGCTCATTTGCAAGCAGGGGGGCGGCGATCAGGAAGCTCCTTGCAAGCCCCTCGAATTTCTCCGCCGCCAGCCGCCATAAGGGGCCGCCCGGCTGGGGATAGCTCACCGCGTACTCGTGCCGGGGAAGGAGGATGGGATCCTCCGGATGCTTCACGTGCCGGAAGATTCCATCCAGCAGGAAATGGCAGGCTTCGATCCAATGCCGCTTTGTCATCCCCGTATAGGGGCTTAAGCTGCAGTCAGGCTTTTCTACGGTGAAATGCATCACTTCTCTCCTCTCTCCCGCCACAAAAACGGGTCGTCCATGGAGTCCAGATATTTCTTTAAGCGCCCGCGAAGCTCCAGGATCTCCTTCTCCTCACAGTCCGCAGGGATCCGCCGGGGAGAAAGCTGCCAGGGATCCGCCCCGTCATTGTAGTAGAGCTCCTCCTGGGGGGCGTCCGGCTCATAGCCGTTGCTTATCACATAGGTGAAATTCTTTCCCTTGATCCCCCGCCAGCCGTAGGCCTTATGGGTCAAGCCCCGCTTTGCGAAGGCAGCCACCATCTCCGCGCCGCCGGGATAGGAGCAGATAAACATCTCCTCCGGCCCGTCGGTCCGGCTGCCCAGGATGCCCGGCGCGTGGTCATAGCCCTGGCAGGTCTCCGGGATGGGGAGATCCAAAAGCCCCAGCAGGGTGGGCATGTGGTCCACGCTGGCAAAGATGGAATCATTGATGCCGGAGGCGATTTTCCCCTTCCAGCGCATCACCAGGGGGATGTGGATGCTCTCCTCATACCACACGTTCTTGCTCATAAGGCCCTGGGAACCCATCATGTCCCCGTGATCCGCAGAGAGAACCACCAGGGTATTCTCCTCCATATGGTGCTCCCGCAGGTAATCCATGATCCGCCCAAAGTGCTCGTCGATGCCGTTCACCGCGGCGAAATACTGGCGGGTGTCCGTCTGAAGGGGATCACAGCGCATTTCCTCCGGCACATTGGGCCGGTAATGGATGTCCAAACTTTTAAGCGGGCTCTCGTACTTCTCCGGCACCAGCTCGTAGGGCAGATGGGGCGGGTTGTAGGACACAAAGAGGGCGAAGGGCTCTTCCCCCACCCTGTGCTCCTCCAGGAAATCCAGGGCCCGGTCCGTCTCGTACTCCACAGACCATTTCTCCGGCTTAATCTGCTCATTGGTATCCCTCCAGTAATGGGGATGGAGGTGATCGTCATGGGTGCCGTAGGACAGCCAGTAGTCAAAACCCTGGCGCCTCTCCCCCGGCGGCGTATAGGCGTCCCAGCCCGCAGCCCCTGAGGCCGGATTCTTAAAGAAGCCCAGCTCCGCCGCATCCAGATGCCATTTGCCGATGTAGCCGGTGCTGTACCCGTTCTCCTTGAGCACCTTTCCGATGGAGATCTCCTGGGGCCGGAGCATAACCTTTTCCTCCAGCCCCGGCTTGCAGTTGGTCCACATTCCCAAACAGAAGGGGTATTTTCCCGTCATCAGGGAAGCCCGGTGGGGGGAGCATAGGGGGTAGGTGCTGTAAGCCCTGGAAAAATCCATTCCCTCCCCGGCAAACCGGTCCATGTTGGGGGTTGTCACCTGATCCGCATGGTGGCAGCCCATGGCCTCATAGCGCCATTGATCCGCAAATATATAGAGTAAATTTGGCTTCATAAAAGCGTCTCCTTTCTATTCGCAAAAGCCTGCCAGGCATTCCCGCATCCGAGCGGGAATGAATTTCAAACACGCTCCGGGAAAATGCCCGGCAGGCTCATGCCGCAGGCTTTACCAGTACGGGTTCCACTTCTTTAACCGTCTGGTCAGCGCCTCCATATAAAAGTAATCTCCCCAGGTGCTGCACTCGTCCACGCCCCGGTCCGTGCAGGTATTCTCCGCAGAACCTCTGGCGTATGTGCCGTGGAGCAGAATGCCGTTGGATGTCTTTACATCCCGGTTGGCGCAGCGGTCCACCAGGGCCTTGAGCATACGGTCCGCCGCCGTCAGGTAGGGAGCGGCCTCCTCCCCGTCCATATGCTCCGCCATCTCCAGGATACCGCAGACCGCCACAGCCGCAGCCGAGGAGTCCCTGGGCTCGCTGCTTCCCGTGTCAAAGTCAAAATCCCAGTAGGGAACCAGGTCGTCCGGAAGATGCTCCACAAAGTAATCCGTCACCTTCTTAAAGAGCTCCACATAGGCCGGATTCTTCTCGTACCGGCAGCTTAAGGCCGTGCCGTATACACCCCAGGCCTGGCCCCTGGCCCAGGCGGATCCGTTGCGGTTCCCCTGGTGGGTCACGCCTCTCAATGGCGCTCCGGTCTCCGTGTCAAAGAAATAGGTGTGGTAGGTGGAATTGTCCGGCCGCACCAGGCACTTCATGGCGGTGCGGATGTGGTTTTCGGCCTTCTCCCGGTAGGAGGGATCCCCCGTGGTCTCCGACGCCCAGAACAAAACAGGGAGGTTTAACAGGCAGTCGATGATCAGGCGGTACTCCTTCGGCTCCCCGGGATTGCCCCAGGCCTGAAGGAAATTCCCCTTCTCCCGGTAGCGCTCCGCCAGGTGGTCCGCCGCCAGGATGGCCGCTTTTCTCGCCGTCTCATTTCCCGTGAGCTTGTAGGCAGCCACACAGGAGGGGGTGTAGAGGAAGCCCATGTCGTGATGGTTCACGTCAATTTTTTTCTCGATCCGGCGAAGGAAGCTCTCTACCTGGATCTCTGCGGCCTTCCGAAACGCCGGATCCTGGGTGTGCTCGTAGGCCAGCCACAGGGAGCCGGTCCAGAAGCCGGTGGTCCACTCCACATTCTCCGTGGGCTCATAGAAGCCGCCAAAGGAGTTGGAGGAGGGGAAATGATCCGTAAACTCCCCCAGATCCGCCTTTGCCACCGCGCAGGCCGCGTCCAGGGCCTGCCGGGCCTCCTCCATGGAAAGCCCGGGGTATTTCTCGATTGTGTCAAATGTCTGTGCCATATTTTTATCCTTTCTGTCCGCCGCCTGCGGCGTTTCCCGAGGTTTTCAGGCCTTGATGCCGCTGGCCTTAGCCCTTGATGCCGCTGGCCGCCACGCCCTCAACGAAGAACTTCTGGCAGCTCAAGAATACAATCACAACTGGAATCAGGGAGCACACGGAGGCCGCCATGATCCATGCATAGTCCGCGCCGTACTGGGAGATAAAGGTTCTGATTCCCAGCTGGATGGTCTTTAGCTCTGTGGTCTTTAAGTAAATCAGGGGACCCATGAAGTCATTCCACACATTGGTGAAGGTGAAGATGACCAGGGTAGCCATAGCGGGCTTGCCAAGGGGGAACACAATCCGGGCAAAGATGCCGTACTCGTTCAGTCCGTCAATCCGGGCGGCCTCGCACAGCTCATTCGGAATGCTGATGTAGAACTGCCGGATCAGGAACACGCCGAAGGCGGAGAAGGCCTGCATCAGGATCAGTCCCAGGTGAGAGTCATTGAGGCCGATCTTGGACACCAGGATAAACTGGGGAACCATGTACACCTGCCAGGGAATGGCGATGGTGGTCACGTACATAAGGAAGATCAGGTCCTTTCCCACAAACTTGGTCTTTGTGAAGCCATAGGCCGCAAAGCAGCTGGTAAACAGCTGGATGGTTGTGGTAATGACAGCCAGCTTAGCCGTATTTAAGAAGAAGGTGAGGAGCGGAATCTTCTTCCAGATAATCTGGTAATTGTTCCACTGGATGTTCGCCATATCGGGCAGCCACTTCATGGGGATGGAAAATACATCCTTGTTCATTTTCAGTGAGGAGATAACCATCCAGTAGAAGGGAACCAGCATGAAAATGGACAGGGCAATGAGCAATATGGTAAGGATGATTTTTCTATTTTTCTGATTCTGTTTCATCGTTCTTCCTCCTTACATATCCTTGGACCACTTCTTCTCGCCGGAGAACTGGATCAGGGTGACAACCAGAACGACTGCGAAAAGGACGATGGCTCCTGCGCTGGCCGGGCCGAACTCCCAGCTCACAAAGGCCTTGTCGTAAATGTAGTTTACAAGCGTCTTGGTGGCATTTCCGGGGCCGCCTCCCGTCATTACGTATACCATGTCGAATACCTTAAAGCACTGAATGGTAAGCATAATCAGCACGAAGAAGGTGGTGGGCGTCAGCATGGGAATTGTGATGTAGCGCAGCTTTTCCCAGTTGTTGGCCCCGTCGATGGAGGCCGCCTCGTAGAGCTCGCCGGAGATGCCCTGGAGCGCTGCCAGGTACACGATCATGTAGTAGCCCATGTATTTCCAGATCGTCACGATTGCGACGGCCACCATAGCCCAGTCCGTATCCACCACCCAGCGGGGCGGGTCTGCGATGCCGATGAACTTGAGGAACTCATTGATCGGTCCAAAGTCCGGCTGGAACAGCATGTTCCACACAGCGCCTACTGCCACGGTGGAGGCGATGTAGGGGAAGAAGAAGGCCGCCCGGTAAAAGGGAATGCCCTTGATCTTTGAATTTAAAAGCACGGCCAACAGCAGGGACAAAACCAGAGTGGGGAGAACGGTCATCAGAGCGTAGGCCACCGTGTGCATGAAAGCTCCCGTAAAAAGCTCGTCCCCGAAAATCTCCGTAAAGTTGGCAAGCCCAACAAACTCCATCGGCGCCTGGGAGCCGTCCCATTTCATCACGCTCAAAACAAAGGAAAAGATAACCGGGGCAAATACAAAGACGGAATAGCCAATCAGATTGGGCAGGATAAAGGAGTAGCCAATCAGATTCTCCCGCAGCTTCCGCTTCTGGGAGGAGGTCAACCCCTGTTTGTTCTCGTTCATAGTCAATCCTCCTTGAAAACCGGAGGCAGTGACGCGCGCCTCCGGATACTACTGTGTAAAAAAGAACGCCCCGTTTATGGCATGCATAGTATGAGGCGTTCTGTTTCTATGGTGTCTGGGATTAGAGCATATCCGGCCCTTTCAGGCAGGAGAAGCTTTCATCACCAGCCCTTAATCTCGGCAACCCGGCGGTTCAGCTCGGCGATTCCCTCGTCCAGCGTGTACTCGCCGAT